>JAYTKJ010000498.1:0-3309 GCA_043730365.1 Acidobacteriota bacterium
GAAACCTATTCTGTTCGGGCCGCATGCCGCTGAAGGAGATACCGGTGCCCGAGGTGCCGCCGTCGTCACCGGTGTTGACGCCGGGCAGGAGCAAGCCGAGGTGGACAGCCGAGTTGGACAAAGTTGCGTCCGTTGAGCGGGAAATCCACAGTGTTCTGCCGGTCAACCGCGGCACCGGTGGAGGACTGCTCGGTGTTGAGAAGCACTGCCTGGCTGGTGATCTCTGCTGCTTCAGTTATGTTGCCTACTCCGAGCTTAACCTCCAAAGCGCTTCATACCTTGGTTGCCGGGCGGCAACGGGGTGGTTAGACCGCCTTTGCCGGCTGATTCGGTATCCGGAGGAACTGATTCCGTGACATTCGCGGCAGTCGCGATATGATGCGTTGGACATGACTCCTCGCCGATTGCTGTTCGCGCTAGCCGCTTTTTCCCTCGCGCTCGTGGCCGGAGACGACCGTAAGCCCTTGGAGTTTTCCGTCCGGTGGGTCAACCCCGGGTCGAATCTCCCGCGTGGCGTCACCCACAAGACGCTGCTCTCCAAGGCCATGGGGCAGGAGGTGGGCTTCCATCTGTACCTGCCGCCCAACTACGAAACAGCGCAGGACCGTTATCCGGTGCTCTATTGGCTGCACGGCGCCGGGAGCGACGAGACGGCAGGGTTGCCCTACGCCGCGATGCTTGATCGCGCCATTCAGAGCGGGCAGATGCCGCCGGTGATCATGGTGATTCCCAACGGGGGCAAGCGGACCGAGTATCGCGATTGGGAACCGCAGAAAGTGATGCCGGAGTCTTTCCTCATCCGCGAGCTGATCCCATTTCTCGATGCCAACTACCGCACCATCAAAGAACGGCGGGCGCGTTGGATTGAAGGCATGTCGATGGGTGGCAACGGCTCGCTCAAAATGGCTCTCAAGTATCCGGATCTGTTCGGGTCGGTGGTGGCCTATGCCGGCTCGTATCGCCCGCTGCCCAAAGATGGAGTGCTCTATCCCGGCATTGTACCGGAGAGCCGGTTGTGGATCGAGCAATTGGCGCAGTGGTATGCGGCAGACAACGACGTATTCGAGTTGGCTCGTCAAAACCGCTTTCGCCTGGACGGCATGCGCATCCGGCTGATCATTGGGACGCGTGACGTGGCCCTGCCGGACTCCGAGGTATTGCACGAACATCTCAACAAGATCGGAGTGCTGCATGAGTATGAGGTGCTGCTCGGCGTGGCTCATGCGACGGCGGTTTACTATGAACGCGCGGGACTGGAGGGCTTCCGCTTCCATCTGCCCGCGCTGGAGGCAGGGGCGGCGAAGCGCTGAGCGAGCTGAGTTGATACACTGCCTGTCTATATGTTGAACAACAGCATTCGATGCGCCGCGTTCGCCTTCCTTGCTCTCACAGCAGGTTTTTTCCAGGCCCAGGGGCAGGGCTCGAAAAAAGTGGTGGTGACCGGCATGGCTCTGCCTTGGATCGCCGAGATGCAGCAACTGGCTCCCAATGTTACGTTCGCCGATGGGAACAGCGCGGATGCCCTGGCCAGAGAGTCGGTTGACGCCGACGCGATTTTGGGGACGATAACGCCCGAGCTTTTTCAGGCGGCGAAAAAGCTGAAGTGGGTCCACATCTTCAGCGCCGGCGTGGAACGCTATCGCTTTCCCGAGTTCATCAATTCTCAGGTCACGCTCACCAACGGCAGGATCATTCAAGGGCCGGAGATTGCAGACCATGCCATGGCCCTGCTGCTGACGCTGACGCGCGGGCTGAATCGCGCCGTGGCGGATCGGACTAAGGAAGAGTGGGCCAAGGGCCAATGGAAGGCCATTGAGCTTCGCGGGAAAACGGCAGTGGTGATTGGCGTAGGCGGCATCGGCTCACAGATTGCCACGCGGGCGCACGCGTTTGGAATGACCGTGATCGGCGTGGACATCCGCGACATTCCGTTTCATCCGGCCATCAGTCAGGTGGTGCGTCCGGACCGGCTGAACACGGTGCTGCCGAAGGCCGACGTCGTGTTCATCTCCGTGCCCCATACACCGGAAAGCGAGCATATGATGGGGCCTCAGCAGTTTGAGCTGATGAAGCGCGACTCCTATTTCGTCGCCGTTTCGCGAGGCAAGATCTACGACACGCCCGCTTTGGTGAAGGCGCTGGACTCCAAGAAAATCGCGGGCGCGGGGCTCGATGTTACCGATCCTGAGCCGCTACCGAAGGGCCACGCGCTGTGGAAATTTGACAACGTGGTGATCACGCCGCACATCGCCACCGTCTCGGACATGGTGGGCGGCCGCTATAAGGAACTCGTTCTGGACAACGTGGCTCGGTTTGCGAAAGGCGAACCGCTGCGCAACGTCGTCGATAAGATCAAGGGTTTTTAGTCTTCGGCCACACGACGCCCTGGTCTTTTTTGGCGACCGCGGCCAAGCCTTTGTAGACGAACCTCTGCACGCGCTGGCCGCGATACGTTTCGGTGGTGAAGATATTGCCTTTGGAATCGGTGGCGATGCTGTGCACGGCGTAGAACTGGCCGGGCTGACGGCCGCCATCTCCAAACGTAGTTAGAATTTCCAGGGTGTCGCGCTGAAGTACGTGGATCTTCATGTTGGATCCGTCGGCGATGTACAGGTATTTCTGCTTCGCGTCGCGAGACAACGCCACGTCGAAGGCGGAGCCGTCGCCCAGGGTATTCTTGGCGATGAATTGCTCCTTGACGTAGGTACCGTCGGTCTTGAAGACCTGGATGCGGTCATTGGTGCGGTCGCATGCATAAACGAAGCCATCATTGGACAGGGCCACGGCATGCACCGGGGTGCGGAATTGCTTCGCGGGCGGATCGTTCGGACTGTAGGGCGGAAGTTGCGTGTCGTCGGGCTTGCTGCCGTAGGCGCCCCAGTGGCGTTTGTACTTGCCGGTGTCGGCGTCGTAGACAATGACACGGCGATTACCGTACCCGTCGGCGACGTAGAGTTCGTTGGTCTTCGGATCCACCAGCGTCTTGGCCGGCAGTTTGAGATTGTCCGGGTCGTTGCTGCCCTTCCCCTGATTCGGCCTGCCGATCTGCATCAGAAATTTCCCTGATTGCGTGAACTTCAGGACGAAGCTATCATGAACGGCGCCGGCTCCCATGCGGCTTTCGTCGGCGGCTAGGGCGGCCGGTTGCGCGCCTCGTCCATTGCCACCGATCCAGACGTTGCCTTTATGGTCGACGTCAATGCCGTGGTTCGAAGATGGCCATTCGTAACCTTCACCGGATGAACCGCCCCAGTGGCCGATCAAGTCGCCGGCCTGGTTGAATTCCAGAATAGGCGGAGCAGCTGCGCA
>JAYTKJ010000499.1:0-8394 GCA_043730365.1 Acidobacteriota bacterium
CATCGTCGGCGGCGCCACTGTCTCCAAGGCCGCCCGCCTTGTCGGCATCCACCGCTCCACCATCTATATCTGGCTGCGATCATCGCCTGCCTTCGCCGCCGCGCTGGACCACTACCAGGGCGAAGTTGCCCGGGCCGGCGAAGAGCGTCTGCGCGAACTCGTCACCCTCGCCTACGATGCCCTTGAGGAATGCCTCGCCGGCCCCGGCACCACGGCCGCCGTTCGTTTCCGGGCCGCCGCCTACGTCCTCGCCGAATCAGCCGGAATTCGACACAATTCGACACCTGCGGAAATTCCGGGTAGCAGCCTGCCGCCTCCTTGCGATACCCTCAAGACAACAACGCATGAAACCTCGATGCACTGTTCAGTGGCCGCTGCCGTTGCTGTTGTTGAGCCTCACTTCGACGATAGCCACCGCCCAGCCGGATTTCGCCCGCGACGTCGAACCTATTTTCCATCGCAAATGCTACGGCTGCCACGGCTCGGCGCAACAAATGAACGGCCTCCGGCTTGATGATCGCGCCGCCGCGCTAAAGGGAGGCTATACCGGACCCGTTATCGTTGCCGGTTCCAGCGCGTCGAGCAAATTGATCGAGCGCGTCACCAGCGGCAAGGACGGCTTCCGCATGCCGCCCACCGGCCCCGCACTCACCGCGCCCGAAGTGTCCGCGCTCCGCGCCTGGATTGACGCCGGAGCAGACTGGCCTGAGTCTGTCATCGCCAAGCCTCCGCTCAAATCCGGCGGCCCGCGCCCCAAGCCCTGGTCCTTTGCACCGCTCGCGCGCCCAGTGGTTCCGCAGGTTATCGGCGCCGGCAATCCGATCGACGCCTTCGTCCTGGCGCGCCTCGAAGCCGAGCACGTCAAGCCGTCGCCCGCGGCCGCCATTTCAACCTTGCTCCGCCGGGTCTCGCTTGATCTAACCGGTCTTCCGCCCACCCCGGCCGAAGTCACTGCTTTCCTCGCGGACCAATCACCCGGCGCCTATGAGCGAGTCGTCAGTCGCCTTCTCGAATCGCCCCACTATGGCGAACGTTGGGCTCGCCAATGGCTTGACTTGGCGCGCTATGCCGACTCGGACGGCTACGAAAAGGACCTCCCCCGTCCCTGGGCTTGGCGATGGCGGCAATGGGTCATCGACTCACTGAATGCCGACATGCCGTTTGACCGCTTCACCACCTTGCAGCTCGCCGGAGACCTGCTGCCCGGTGCCTCCGCCGAGGATCGTGTCGCCACCGGCTTCCATCGCAACACGCTGCGCAACCGCGAGGGCGGCGTCAAACTCGAACAGACCTTCTTTGAAGAGACCATTGATCGCGCCAACACCGTCGGCACCGTCTGGCTCGGTCTCACCGTCGGCTGCGCGCAATGCCACGATCATAAGTACGATCCCATCACGCAGAAGGATTACTATTCCCTGTACGCCTTCTTCGACAATGTCGAAGAGGAATCCATCGACGCGCCGCTGCCCGGCGAACTTGAGCCGTATCTCCCCAAACGCGACGAGTATCTCGCCAAGCGGCAAGCCCTGCTCGATGAATACGGCGTAACTCGCCTGATGCCTCCTTGGGAAGAGAAGGTGCGTTGGGCCGCCAAAAACGTCGGCAAGCTTACTGACTGGGACATCACCTACGACGTGATTTTTCAGATGTCCGATGGCGGGCACAAGTACATCTGGATTGACCGCGACAAGCGCACCTGGCGTCAGCAACAGATTATCGAAGATTACTTCATCGAGTGGTACCACTTTGTCATCCCCAAAGACGAATGGAAAGCGCTCAAGTTCAAAGAGCTCCAGAAGAAACTCCGCGCGCTCTATGAGTCTTACCCGCAGCTCAGCCAAGCGGCCGTCATCGCCGATAACGCGCAGCCACACCCCACCAACCTGCGCGTACGCGGCGATTTTTCGCGCCTCGGTATCGAGACCCCACCGGTGGGTCTCGCCGCGCTCCCTTCGATGAAGGCCGCCGGCCGGGCCACCCGCCTCGATCTCGCCCGCTGGCTCACTTCGCCCAATCATCCCCTCACCGCCCGCGTCGCCGTCAATCGCATGTGGCAGGAGTTCTTCGGGCGCGGTCTCGTGCGCACCTCAGAGGATTTTGGAGCTCAAGGCGAAGTGCCCACGCATCCTCAACTCCTCGATTGGCTCGCCGCCGATTTCATGGCCGGCGGCTGGAAGATCAAACGTATGCACCGGCAGATCGTGATGTCGGACACCTATCGCCAACAATCCGATGCGCGGTCCGAGTTGGCCGAACGCGATCCCGACAACTCATTGCTCGCCCGCCAGAATCGCCTGCGCCTGCCCGCCGAAGCGATTCGCGATTCGGCCCTGCGCGCCTCCGGTCTCCTGGCCGGCCGTGTCGGTGGCCGCAGCGTCTTCCCCCCGCAGCCCAAGGGAGTGCTGGAACTTACGTATGCTTGGGACACCGATCGTTGGAAAGACAGCACAGGTCAGGACAAGTACCGTCGCGGGCTCTACACCTTCTTCCAGCGCACCGCGCCCTATCCGCAGATGATCAACTTTGATGCACCCGAATCCAATGTTGCGGTCTCTCGCCGCACTCGTTCTAACACACCGCTGCAAGCGCTGAACCTGCTCAACGATCCGGTGTTCCACGAAGCCGCTGAGGCCTTCGCTGCGCGAGTGCTGCGCGAAGGAGGCGATCAGCCCATCGTCTACGCGTTCCAGCTCGCTATGTCGCGCCAACCGGATGCTCGTGAGACGCAACTCCTTGCCGAGGCGCTCGCTCGACATCGCGCCGTGCTGGACCGGGAAGGGAAGCTCACCGATCAGGCTTCCTGGCTCGGCGTCGCCCGCGCGCTGCTCAATTCGGACGAATTCGTAACGAGGGAGTAGCCACAAGTCATGACCATGAACGAACGACAATTCGCGGCTATTCAGAACCGGCGGCGCTTTCTCTCGCAGGTGGCCGGTGGCCTCGGCGCGGCGGCGCTCGGCGACTTACTTCATGCTGACTCCGGACCCGCCCTGGCTCACCAGCCGCATTTTGCACCCAAGGCTAAGCACGTCATCTACATGTTCATGGAGGGCGGCCCCAGTCAGTATGAGCTTTTTGATCCCAAGCCCGGCCTGCGCCAGTATCACGGCAAGCCGCTGCCCGAAGCGATGACCAAAGATCTCAAGCTCGCCTTCATCAAACCGAGCGCCGCTGTCATGGCTTCGAACTTCGAGTTTCATCGCCGAGGCAAATCCGGAATGGAGCTCTCCGAGTTACTCCCGGAAATCGGTAAGTGCGCCGACGACATCACCCTCATCCGTTCCATGCACACGGATGCTTTTAACCATCACCCAGGCCAGTTACTGCTGTTCACCGGCTCCATCCAGTTGGGCCGGCCCAGTATGGGCGCTTGGGCCACTTATGGTTTGGGTTCGGAGTCCAAGAACCTCCCGGGCTTCGTCGTCCTCTCCTCGGGTCGCGGCACTTCCGGCGGCTCATCCAACTTCGGCAGCGGCTTCATGCCCTCGCACTACCAAGGCACCGTCTTCCGCAACTCGGGCGACCCCATTCTCTATCTCTCCAGTCCGCCCGGTGTCTCACCAGCCTTCCAACGCGAGACCCTGGACACGGTGAGCGCCCTCAACGCCCACCGCTATGAGACCACCGGAGACCGCGAAATTGCCTCGCGCATCGCCTCCTACGAACTCGCTTTCCGCATGCAGACCGCCGCGCCGGATCTCATCGACTTCTCGAACGAACCCCGTGCGATCCGCGAAATGTATGGCGTCGACAGCGAAGACAAGGAAGTCCGCCAGTTCGCCACCAACTGCCTGCTCTCGCGCCGTCTCATTGAGCGCGGCGTCCGCTTCGTGCTCATGATGGATGCGTCCTGGGACCATCACAGCGAACTCAACAAGCAACTCCCCAAGCGCACCGCCAAGATCGACAAGCCCACTGCCGCGCTCATCACCGATCTCAAACAACGCGGTCTGCTCGATGAAACCCTGCTCGTCTGGGGCGGCGAGTTCGGCCGCACCCCGCTTGTCGAGATGCGCCGCCCAGACGATGCCGACAATGCCGGCCGCGACCATCACCCCAACGCCTTCTCTATGTGGGCGGCGGGCGGCGGGCTGCGCGGCGGCTATACGCACGGCAAGACGGACGAGCTGTGCCTCAATGTCACCGAAGATCCGGTCCATGTTCATGACTTACAGGCCACGTTGCTTCACTTGCTGGGCTTCGATCATACACGCCTCACGTACCGGCACATGGGCCGCGACTTCCGCCTGACAGACGTTGAAGGTCAAGTTATCAAGAAGCTGATGGCCTGACATGTTACTCGGCGCCATCGCGGATGACTATACCGGCGGGTCTGACCTGGCCGGTATGCTCGCCGAGCGCGGAGTCCGCACGCTGATGCACTTCGGCGTCCCGGATCGGCCGCTGCTTGGCTCCTACGACGCTGCAGTGGTCTGCCTGAAATCGCGTTCCATTGCGGCGGCCGAGGCGCGTGAGATGTCTGCCAGAGCGCTGGCCTGGCTGCAATCCGCGGGCGCGCGGCAAATCCAGTTCAAGTACTGCTCCACGTTCGATTCCACCGCGGCCGGCAACATCGGTCCCGTTCTCGATGAACTTCTCACTCGTCTGAACGTGCCGCTCTCTGTCGTCGTACCGGCGCTGCCCGTCAACGGCCGCACGCAGTATCTCGGCCACTTGTTTGTCAATGGCGTTCCTCTCGCCGAATCGCCGATGCGTCATCATCCGCTCAACCCCATGACGGACTCGAATCTCGTTCGCCATCTTGCTGCCCAAACCTCATCGCAGGTGGGCCTGATTCCGCTGCCTGTAGTCCAACGTGACGCCGCTGCGATCCGTCACCTTACTGCGCAACTGACTCACGAAGGCGTCCGCATGGCGCTTGTCGACGCGGTCTCTGAGTCAGATCTTGCCAACATCGCCGAAGCTATCGGGGACTCGCCCCTCATGAGCGGCGGCAGCGGCATCGCCGCGCATCTGCCCGCCTTCTGGCGCCTGGAGGCTACCCTTCCCGCTCCCGCGCCACTTGCTGCTACTTCTGCCGGTGGCGTGCTGATGATCGCGGGCAGTTGCTCGGCCGCCACGCTGGAGCAGCTTCAGCGCAACGGCGGCACGGCCATTCACTTTGAATCCGCCGCCGCCGGACAGACCGCCGGGATTCTGGAACGTACAGGCCGCGCGCTGGTCTACTCATCGGCGCCGCCGGACCGCCGCTTGCCCGCCGCCTCGGCCGGCGCCATCGAGCAAACGCTGGCCCACCTCGCCGTTGACATGGTCAGCAACCACGGCGTCCGCCGCCTCATCGTGGCCGGTGGAGAAACCGCGGGAGCTGTAGTCGATGCTCTCGGTATCAAAGCGGTCGAAGTGCTACGCGTCCTCTCGCCTGGCGTGCCCGCCCTAAAAACCCTAGGCGCGCATCCGTTAGCCCTAGTCCTCAAGTCCGGCAACTTCGGCACCCCCGATTTCTTCGCCGAAGCCGCCGCTTACCTGGAGAGCCTATGAGTTCTATCCTCGATCAACTCTGCGACTCGGCCAACGTCTTCTTTCAACGCGGTCTTGCTTTCGGTTCCACTGGCAACTTGAGCGTTCGAATCGGAGACTCGGTCTGGATCACGCCCACCGGCCAACCTCTCCGCGGCCTCACGCCCGATCGCCTGGCCGAGATTACCTTGGACGGTACGCCGCTCAACGCCAATCGCCCCTCCAAGGAATTCCCCTTCCACACCAGCGTCTATCGCGCCCGCCCGGATGCTCGCGCGATCGTGCACCTGCACTCCACTTACTCGGTGGCCCTCTCGTGCCTTGACGATCTCGACCCCGAGCGTCCGATGGCGGCCATGACGCCGTACTTCTTCATGCGCGTCGCCCCGCTCGGCATCGTCCCCTATCATCGCCCCGGCTCCCAAGCGCTCGCCGATGCCATCGCTGCCGCCGCACAGAACCATCACTGCTTGCTCCTTC
This sequence comes from Acidobacteriota bacterium, assembly GCA_043730365.1. GTDB lineage: Bacteria > Acidobacteriota > Terriglobia > Bryobacterales > Bryobacteraceae > VFZP01. The sequence continues at coordinate 5,959 of JAYTKJ010000499.1, forward strand.
GCAATCATGGCCTCGTCACCTCGGGCGCGACGTGGAATGAAGCCGTGGACCGTGCCGAAGAGCTCGAGGAAACCGCCCGCCTCCACTTCCTGCTCCGCGGTGAGAAGATTCGCGAGCTTACAGCCGCCCAACTCGCTGAACTGGCTGCCGCCTTCAAGTCATGATCCGCCTCGCGCTCGTGCTGTTAGGTAGCGGCGTAGCTCTGCTCGCGCAGCCATTCGTCCCGCTCGACGGCGTCGTGAACAACGCCAACTTCCTGCCCGCCTGCTCCACCAACGGGGGCGTCGCCCAGGGATGGCTCTTCGCCGTCTTCGGCCGTGAAATCGGCCCTGCCTCCCTCGTCACCGCGGCGTCGTTTCCGCTCCAAACCACCCTTGGGGACGTCTCCGTTCGCGTCGCGATGAGTGGCGCAACTTACGACGCTTGGCCGCTCTACGCCAATGCTACTCAGCTCGGTGCGATCCTCCCTTCCGCTGTTCCGCCTGGTAACGGCACACTTACAGTCACTTACCGCGGCCGCGCCGCCGAGCCGGTCCCAATCCGCGTTCGCCGCAACGTGCCCGGGATCTTCACCACCAACCAGCGCGGCACCGGCCAAGCCATTGTCGAGAACGTGAGCGCCAGCGGAGCCACTTCGCTCAACGGGCCCACCCGCGCGCTCCGCCCCGGTCAACTCGCCACTATCTGGGCTACCGGACTCGGGCCCGTCTCCGGTAATGAAGCCTCGGGACCGCTACCCGCCGATCAAACCGGTATCGAGACGAGAGTCTGGGTAGGTGATCGTCTCGCGCGAGTGGTCTACCGCGGCCGCTCCGGGTGTTGCGCCGGCATCGATCAGATGGTATTTGAGACGCCCTCAGGCATCGAAGGCTGCCAGGTGCCAGTGAACTTTGAAGCCGGCGGTGTGTCGAGTAACTTCGGCTCCATCGCGATCGCCTCGAGCGGCACTTGCGCCGCCACCAATCGCCCCGCTCCGATTGACTCATCCAGTACCGGCTTTCGCTCGGGACTGATCATGTTCCTCGATGGCTTCGGTTCGGTGCTGCTGCCGAGTGCACTGGAAGACTATGTGCGGCTCGGGTTTTTCCAGCAAGGCCGCGTGGAAGGTAACGTGGAGTCTCCTCTCTATGCCTTTGAACCCAACGCCGAGATGCCGGCCGGCACTTGCGCCGTTCGCTACGGTACAGCCTTCCCGGCCCAGCCCGCCTGGCCGCGCCAGTCACCTCTCGACGCTGGTCACGAGTTGCGGATCACCGGGCCCGGCGGCTCCTTTCGCCTCTTGCAGAGTGCTATCAACTCAGGTAACTACGAAGACTCCCAGCGTGTGGTGATTCCGCCGGGCCGCTACCGCGTTGACAACGGCGCCGGGGGGCGTGACGTCGGGGTCTTTGCGCTCGAGACCGATGCGATCACCGTCAAGTTACTCACACCCACTGGTAAGATCGCTCGCCACGAAAACCTGACCGTAACCTGGGACTATCAAGGCCCACCCGAGCCTCTCCTGACGATCTTTGGATCGTCCAACAGTTGCGGCCGCGAACTCATCTCCTTCTCCTGCGTCGCCCGCGCCGCGGATCGCCGCTTCGTTGTGCCCACCCGCATCCTTTCGCTCCTCCCTGCGTCCACGTCCTTCTTCGGCGTGTCCAACGGCGCCCTCAATATCTCCACCACCTCGCCCGGAGGCCTGCGGCGCTTCGCCGCATCAGGCCATGATCTCGGGCTCTTCCTGCAGTTGAGTATCTCGGCCATACGGCCAACCTATGAGTGAGGTTTGACAACAACATGACCCAACACCACGCTGCCCGCAACTATGAATACTCGCCGCTCAATGTGTATTGGGAAATGACCCAGGCCTGTGCGCTCGCCTGCCGTCATTGCCGTGCCGAGGCCATGCCTGCTCCTCACCCGAACGAGCTCTCGCTCGCCGAAGGGAAAGCCTTGCTTGCCCAGATCACCGAGTTTGGCCAGCCGCTCCCGCAGTTGATTCTCACCGGAGGAGACCCGCTGCTGCGCCTGGACCTCTTCGAGCTCATTGACGAAGCGCGCCGTCTTGGCATAGGCGTATCGATCACGCCCGCCGCCACCCCAACTCTCACGCGCGATTTGCTGGCGCGCCTGATGGAGCACGGCGTGGAGGGACTGGGCCTCAGTCTCGACGGCTCTACGGCCGAGCGCCATGACTCTATCCGCGGCGTGCCGGGAACTTTCGACCGTACGATCCAAGCCATCTCCTGGGCGACGGAACTGAAGATGCCTCTGCAGGTCAACACGCTCTGCGCCGCGGAAACGGCCGGCGACATGCCGGCGCTGTTTGAGCTCTTGAAGCCCTACGGCGTTACCCGCTGGAGCCTCTTCTTCCTGATCTCCGTAGGCCGTGGCAAAGTACTCGAAGCGCTCGCGCCAGAGGCAGCCGAGCAACTGATGGCTTGGATCTAC
>JAYTKJ010000500.1:0-3897 GCA_043730365.1 Acidobacteriota bacterium
GGCCGCTCGTTCCTGGCCATGTTGCTGGAGCGGTTCCCGGCGCCGAAATCTCAGGATGGTCTGGCAGTGGCGGAGCCCGCTGCCTCGCCATCCGGTTTGATCGTGAGCGCATGAAAACCGGTATCGCCATTTTCGCCCACGGCTCGGCTGTGGAATCGGCTAACCAGGCGGTGCGCGAGGTTGTGCGCCAGTTTGAGGCGCAAGGCGGCTTTGATCTGGTGGAGCCTTCGTTCCTTGAACTGGGCAAGCCGGACTTGCCCGAAGCGGTGGCCAAGTTGATCGAGCGCGGTGCCGCGCGCGTCGTTGTCGTGCCGTATTTCCTCACACTCGGCAAGCATCTGCAGCGCGATCTTCCTCGCATCGTGGGCGAGATTCAAAGCATCCATACGGGTGTGGAGATTCGTGTCACGCCACCGATGGACGGCCATCCGTCGCTCGCCGCGATCTTGGTTGACCGCGCCGGCCAGGCTCTGAAAACCGTCTGACCATGATGCGCGCCCGTCTCGAAGCTTCTCGCGAACTCGCGCCCGGCGTCCGCCACTTCGACTTCAGTGTGCCGGGTGTCGAGCGTCTTGATTTTGCCGCAGGGCAGTTTGTCTCGCTCTCCCACGATATCGCCGGCAAACATATCACGCGCGCCTACTCGATCTCATCGGCGCCCGATGGCGGCAACCGGTTTTCGCTCTGTCTGAACCTGGTGAAGGGCGGCCACTTTTCCCCATTCCTGTTTGCCATGCAGCCCGGCGATAGCGTCGCCATGCAAGGGCCGCTCGGCACCTTCACGTTGCGCGACCCCGCCCAGGACATGGTCTGGGTGGCCACCGGCACGGGCATCGCGCCGTTTCGCGGCATGCTGGCCGCTTGGCGCGCGCTCCCCACTCCGCGCGGGCGCGTGACACTCGTCTTCGGCGTGCGACATGAGGAGAACCTGCTCTATCGGTCCGATTTCGACGAGGCCGCCGAGTCCCTCCCCGATTTCGAGTTCCACCCCACGCTCTCGCGCCCCTCCTCCGAGTGGACCGGTCTCGCCGGTCACGTCCAACGCCACGTGCTGGACGCGATCGGCCCGCGCCGCGACGTGCACGTCTACATCTGCGGCCTGAAGGCGATGGTGGATGATCTCCGTGCCCAACTCAAGGCCCTCGGCTTTGATCGCAAGCAGCTCATCTATGAAAAGTTTGATTAAGTCCGGCCGGACGTCAGCAGGCTCCGATTTCTCGTACACTAAGCTGTAATGGAGTTTCGTTTCGGCCGCATCGCTGTTCTGGTACTCGCCATGATCATCGTCTTCGGCGCCGTCGTGGCGATCTTGCTCCAGATCATTCCGGCTCCCCGTAAGGACACGGACTATCTGGTGATCGGCACGCTGGCCACCTTTGCTTCGCTGGCGACTTTATTTGCCGTGTTAATCACCACGGTTTTCAAGGAGCCCAACGCTTTGTTCTTCAAACGGAAGAAAGACTAGCCGGCGCACGATGCATCGATGGACCGTGATGGCCTTACTCTTCACGGGCATCCTGATCAGTTATATCGACCGTGGCAATCTCTCGATCGCCGCGCCGGTGTTGATGCGTGAGTTCGGGTTTGCGCCGGCACGGATGGGCGTGCTGCTGTCGGCGTTCTTCTGGACCTACTCGTTGTTTCAGATTCCGGCCGGCTACATCGTGGACCGGTATGGGATCAAGCTCAGCTACTTTCTCGGGCTACTGGTATGGTCCATTGCGTCCGTGGCGATGGGGCTCGTGACCGGCTTCTGGCAAATGGTGGCGCTCCGAATGGTCTTGGGATTTGGTGAGGCGATTGCGCCGGTGGCGAGCATCGCCTACATCAAGCGCAACTTCAGCGAGTCCGAGCAGGGGCTGCCCACCGGTATCTACATCGGCGGCGCGCTGGTGGGGCCGGCGGTGGGAACGATAGCCGGTGGTGCGCTGATCGATCCGCTGGGATGGCGGATGCTGTTCATTGTAGTTGGGCTGCTCGGTTTTGTGTGGTTGATTCCGTGGGCCATCTGGGGGCCGCCGCATAACGCTGCCGCGCAGGAAGCAGCGCGCATCAGGAATGAGGCCCCGCCGGTCCGGTGGCTCCAGGCGGCTGCCAATCCGCTCTTCGCCGCGGTCGCACTGGGGGCGTTTTTCTATTCTTACTTCTGGTATTTCATCTTGACTTGGGTGCCATCTTACCTGGTGCAGGAACTGGGTTACTCGAACATCAAGATGGGGGCGGTGCTGGGGATTCCGTTGGCAGGGACGGCGTTGACCAGCCTGCTGGCCGGTGGTGTGGCGGACAGCGTGATCCGGCGAACCGGCGCCTCCGCCCTTACCGTGCGCAAAGCGTTCGTCGCCGGTGGGTTTCTCCTGGGCTGTACGATCATCGCTGTCGCTGGACTTACTCGCGGCGCCGACGTGCTGCCCGTGTTTCTGGTGTCAATGTGCGGGATGGGCTTCGGCGTTTCCAATTACTGGGCGCTTACTCACTTGATTGCGCCGGAGCGCCTGATCGGACGCGTACTGGGATTCCAGAACACCATCGCACAATTGGCGGGCGTGACAGCGCCCATTGTCACCGGATTGTTGGTAGGTCAAGATCACCGGTTTGGCACCGCGATCCTCGTAGCGGGGCTGTCCCCGCTGGTGGCCGCCGCCGCTATTCTGTTATGGCTGCGGCCCGCCTACATCGCGCGATTCCATCAGCAAGTGAGCGGCGAATAACCTTACTTCTTCAACTTGCGGTAGATTGCCTTCAGCGAGGCCACGTTGCGATCCTTCTCCGTCCCGATCTTGTGCCGCGTCAGATCCGTCTGCGCCACCTCATCCTCAGACTTGCCGGCCGCGATCCCGCGCCGCACTGTGTCCACCATGTCGGCCATATACGAATGCTGTGCCCGGAGATCGGCCATCCCACCCAGCGTTCCATGGCCCACCACCACGATTGACGGCGCCAGTGCCGCCATCCGGTCCAGCGCCCGCAGCCAGTGATCGTGATCGGCGTCGGCATCGGCGGCGTTGTTGCCGAAGGCCCAGTTCACACACATGTCGCCGGTGAACAGGATTTTTTCTTTGGGTAGCCACGCCACCGAGTCGCCCTTGCTGTGCCCGGGGCCCATCAGCTGCAGTTCCACCCGATGCTCGCCGTCGTCAAACGCCATCGAGTTGCCAAACGTGATGGTCGGATGCGCCAGCTTGTACGGCTTCAAGCTGAACTCGCCAGTGGCAGTGTTCTTGTCCCAGCCAGCCTGCCCCTTGGTGACGGACTCAGCCGCGCAATCGGCCGAGCACACGATCTGCGCGCCCTGATCGGTGAAGATGCTGCCGCCATAGGCATGGTCGCCATGATAGTGGGTGTTGAAGACGAAGCGGATAGGCTTGCTCGAGGTCTTCTTGATTTCCGGCAGTATCTCTTTGGCGCCCCAGGGAAAGTTGGCGTCGATCACCAGGATGTAGTCCTTGAAAATCACCCAGCCCGCGTTGGCCGGCTGATTGCGAGTCCGGTCACCCAAGCGCACCCACACGCCGGGAGCGATTTCCTTGACGGCGCTAGACGGAGTCTGCGGAACTGCGGCGAGCAGGGCGGCGAAAGCCGCGGCAAGTAAATACCGTTTCATATCTGGCGATTGTACGACACTCTACTTCGCGGCGTGCCCCTTGCCGGTGCGCTTCTTCTCAAAGCTCCGCGCGACAAATCCGAGCCCGGCGAAATCCATCGCGGCCAACGCTGCCGCTTGCGCCTCGTCGAGGCCAGCACGCAAAGCCTCGCCGCGTGGGTCAGCCATGAATTGTGCCCGCGCCTCGGCGTCCGTGTAGAGGCTCGCCAGGAAAGTCTCAAACCGGGGAGAGTTCACGTTGCCCGCTCCCCCTTCCGGCTGCCACGGCACTGCGCGCGGCATCGAGTTCGGCTAGC
>JAYTKJ010000501.1:0-3316 GCA_043730365.1 Acidobacteriota bacterium
GTTCGAAGATACGATCACATTCAATTGGGAGTGGGCGTAGACTCATCCGAGTCGCCGCTGAGTTTCCGCGCCGGCCGGACAATCAGCAACGCAGCTACCACATGAAGAGAGTAGAAAACGACTTGCTCGAGGACCGGAAGAGTAACGCTGCCATGACCTATCAATCGCGGTGATGACCGGTCTGCTCACCGCCGTCTTGGGACTGGTCACGGCCGGGGCCTGGGTTTGGCTCCTGCTGCGTAGCTTCTCGGCCCGGCAGAAGGCCGCTGCCATCCTGTACGAACAACGGGAGTGGTTTCGCTTGACACTGGCGGTCATCGGGGACGCAGTGATCGCCACCGACACCGAGGGGAAGGTGACGTTTCTCAACGCCGTGGCGCAGTCCTTGACCGGGTGGACAGAGGAAGAGGCGAGAGGTACTCCGCTCGAAACCGTATTCAAGATCGCCAGTGAAGAAACCCGCAAGACGGTTGAAAACCCCGCCCTCCGTGCGCTCGAGGAAGGCCGGATCGTGGCGCTGGCCAACCATAAGGTTCTCATCTCCAAGACCGGCAACGAGTATTCCATTGCCGACAGCGCCGCCCCGATCCGAAACGCCGAGGGCACCATCACCGGGGCCGTGCTGGTGTTCCGAGACATCAGCGAACGTCGGAAAGCGGACATGGAAGGGGCGGATCGCAACCGGCTCACGGCATTGCGGGCCGACACCAGTGCCGCCCTCAACATGAGTGACGACCCACGCATTGCTCTGCAACAATGCACGGCATCCCTCGTCCGTCATCTGGACGTGGCCTTCGCCCGCATCTGGACACTCGACGCGGCCGGGACGGTGCTGGAGTTACGAGCCAGTGCGGGTCTGTACACGCACTTGGACGGGCCGCATGGCCGGGTGACGGTCGGCGAGTTCAAGATCGGTCGCATCGCCCAAAACCGCCAACCGCTCTTGACGAACGACGTGCCACACGATCCCAACATCAGCGATCCGGCCTGGGCCGAGCGGGAAGGCATGGTCGCCTTCGCCGGGTATCCCCTGCTGGTCGGTGAGGAAGTCGTGGGCGTGATGGCGATGTTCGCCCGCGTGCCAATCTCCGAAAACGTGCTTGAAGATTTGCGGCCCATTGCGGCCAGCATCGCCCAATTCATCCACCGCAAGCGGGCGGAAGCGGCGCTGCGCGAATCCAATGAGCGCGTCACCAATGTCCTCGCGAGCATCACCGACGCGTTTGTCACCCTGGATAAGGAATGGCGCTTCACTTTCCTGAATCAACGAGCTCAAGAAATCGTGTTCCCGCTGCAGGAACCTGGCGCAATTCTCCTCGGAAGGAACCTCTGGCAGGACTTTCCCGATCTCGTCGGCACGATCATTGAGGAAAACTGTCGTCGTTGCATGGACGAGCAGGTGACTGTGAGTTTCGAGTTGTATTACCCGCCGCTTGACGGCTGGTATGAAGTCCGCGCCTATCCAGCCAAAGACGGCCTTTCCGTTTATTCCCAGGACATCTCCGAACGCAAGCGAACGGAGAGAGCGCTGAGCGAAAGCGATGAACGCTACCGCGCGGCGACTGCCGCCGTGAGCGATCTGATCTGGACGAACAACGCCGACGGGTTGATGCAGGGCGAACAACGGGGATGGGGGGATTTCACCGGCCAATCTCGCGACGAGTATCAGGGATACGGTTGGTCGAAGGCGGTCCACCCGGACGACGCTCAGCCAACCATCGACGAGTGGAACCGAGCGGTAGCCGAGAAACGCGTCTTCGTCTTCGAGCACCGCGTCCGTCGCCGCGACGGCCAATGGCGGCTCTGTTCGATCCGCGCGGTGCCGATTTTGACTGCCGAAGGGACGGTCCGCGAATGGGTGGGTGTCCACACGGACATCACGGAGCGAAAGCGCGACGAAGAAAGGTTGCGGCAACTCGCCGCCGAGTTGTCCGAGGCCCACCACCGCAAGGATGAGTTCCTGGCGACATTGGCTCACGAACTCCGCAACCCGCTTGCTCCGATCCGCACTGGCCTGCAACTGATGAAGCTGGCGGGGCCGCAGAACGCCGAGAAGGTGCACTCCATGATGGACCGTCAGGTCACACAGCTGGTGCGGCTGATCGATGACTTGATGGACGTGACCCGAATCAGTCTGGGCAAGTTCGAACTCCGCAAAGAGCGGGTGCAACTGGCGGACGTCCTGAACAGTGCCCTGGAAACCAGCCGGCCGCTGATCGAGCGGATGGGCCACCAACTCACCATCACGCTGCCGAAGCAATCGCTCATTGTCGATGCCGACATGACTCGGCTGGCTCAGGTGTTCCTCAACCTGTTGAACAACGCTGCCAAGTACAGCGACCCGGGCGGTCACATCCACATGAACGTCGAACGTCAAGGGAGCGAAGCGGTGGTCACGGTGAAGGACACCGGCATCGGCATCGCCGCCGACCAGTTGCCCCGGATCTTCGAGATGTTCACGCAGTTGGATCACTCGCTGGAAAAGTCGCAGGGTGGGTTGGGGATCGGGCTGACGCTGGTGAAGACACTGGTGGAGATGCATGGCGGCCGCGTCGAGGCACGCAGCGAGGGGCCGGGCAAGGGAAGCGAGTTCGTCATGCGGTTGCCGGTCGCGGTTGAGGCATCACGGCCGCAAGACTCAGGCAATGAAGCGGAACAGCACGTCAAATCGTCGCACCGCATTCTGGTCGTAGACGATAACCGTGACGGAGCCGACAGCCTGTCGGAAGTCCTCCGCATCATGGGCAACGACACCCGCACGGCCTATGACGGGCAGGAAGGCGTGGACGTGGCCGGGGAGTTCCAACCCGACGTGTTGCTGCTCGATATCGGCTTGCCGAAACTGAACGGGTACGAGGTGTGCCGACGTATCCGTAAGCAGTCGTGGGGCAAGAATATCGTTTTGATCGCCGTGACCGGATGGGGCCAGGACGACGACCGCCGCCGCTCAAAAGAAGCCGGCTTCGATCACCACCTGGTCAAGCCGGTGGACCCGCAAGCCCTGATGAAGTTGCTGGCCGGCCTGGATGGAGATAAGCCAGGTTACGTGGGCATGAGGAGTTAACGGCCACGTCCCGGAGGACGCCTCACGCCCTTATTGACAGCCTAGAGCGGCCCTGGCATCGGTGGCGGAGACAATCAGCGCCGCCGCCTCGGCCTGCGTCAGCTTCTTTCCGGCCTGCGCCTGGACCTGGCTGATAAACGCGCTGAGCTGCCCACACGCCGAGCTGACGTTACCGGCGTTGATGCTCGTCATTACGTTCTGCAGGAGATTCCGCGCCTGCTGGAAGTCGGCGATGTCGCCAAGCAACAAGGT
>JAYTKJ010000502.1:0-31186 GCA_043730365.1 Acidobacteriota bacterium
TCAGCCGCGCAGCCTACCGCCGGGCGACGTCTACGCCGTCACTGCTTACATCCTGTACTTGAATGGCATTGTTAGTGAAACCGAGGAGCTGAATCAAACCAGCTTGCCCGCGGTCAAGATGCCCAATCGCAACGGATTCGTTGTCGATCCCCGTCCGGACATCAAGGCGCGCCGATAGCGGGTTGAACAACGCCAGGCAACGACGCGCATTTCTCGGAGTCTCGTTCCGGAGCGGAGCGCTGGCGGCGGCCCAGACGGCTGCGGCCCACACACTGGCAGGAGCCACACCGGAGGAAACAGCCCGGCGCGAGGACTATTGGCGCCAGATACGGCTCGCGTTTGCGCTCGATCCCAACATCATCAACCTCAATAGCGGCAACATCTCAGCCGCTCCTCGCCATGTGCAGGACATGATGAATCGCTACGTGTAAATGGCCAGTCTCCAGACGGCTTAGTGTACCGACGAATTATTGATTCCTCAGGTTGAGCGCGTGCCGCGGCTTGCTGCAGACCCGGGCATAATGGGCATCGAACTCAAGGCGGGCGACGAGGTGTTAACGACTACGCAGGATTACCCGAGCGTCCTCCCGGCCTGGCGCCAGCGAGCGGCCCGCGATGGGGTGGTGCTGAAGGAGATCTCGTTCCCAACTCCTCCACCAAACCCCGAGGATCTGTTGGACCGCTTTGCCCGCGCGTTGACAGCGCGAACCCGCGTGATCGCCTTTTGCCAGGTGACTTACACTACCGGCCAAGTCTTCCCGGTGCGGGAGATTTGCCGGATGGCGCGCGCCGAAGGGATTCAGACGATCGTCGATGGCGCGCATGCGTTTGCACAGTTTCCCTTCCAGGCCGCCGATCTGGAATGCGACTACTTCGGGACCAGCTTGCATAAGTGGATGATGGCGCCGGCCGCGCTGCGCGAGAACATCCGGAAGTTCGAGGCCACTGGCGTTTCTCCGTTTGCGATTCGCTCGGCCATCACCGGCGCAGTCGATTTTCACGAGTCCGTGGGCGCGGATCGCAAGGCGGCGCGACTCCGTTACCTGCGGCAATACTGGATGCGGCGCGTGGCCGGACTCCCGGGCGTCAAACTGCTGAATGTCGACGATCCGCGGATGTCTTGCGGTTTGGGCGCGATGACGTTGACTGGGTGGGACTCAACCGCGCTGACGGCATACCTCATGCGAGAGCACCGCATTCACGTGCGGGCTCGCGAAGTTATGGGTGAGTTTCATTGTGTTCGCGTCACCCCGAACATCTACTCGACGATCGAGGAGCTCGAAACTTTCTGCGCGGCGATTGAGACCGCGTCCCGCAATCGGATGCCGAATCGCAACTGATTTGTGGCCGATCCCAGGCCCGATCTCAAGGCGCGGCGGTGAACCTTGAGTGGGTGAACCTCGAGTGGGTTGCGAGCGGCAAATTTTTGCGCTACCATCTCCGCTCAGTGAAGCAGTACTAACGGTACTGCCCCCTCCAGGGGTTGTGCCTTTCCACAGAAAGGGGATTAGAAGTGAAGCAGTACCAAAATCTGATCGCGCTAGTTCTTACCCTCTCCGTCGGGTTGACAGCGCAGGAGTATCGCGGGCGTGTGTCGGGAGTCGTCGTCGACCCTTCGCAAGCCCCAATTGCCGGGGCCAAGGTGACGCTGCGAAATCCGCAGACGGGCACCGACAGCACCCAGGAATCAGACGTAACCGGCAAGTACCGGTTCGACTACGTTTTGCCCGGCGCCTACACCGTCCAGGTGGAAAGCGCCGGCTTCAGTAGAGCCAACCGCGAAGGGATTTCGGTCCTCACCCGCGGCGACGTCACGGTGGATATTCAGATGGCTCTCGGCAACGTCGCCGAAAGCGTCAATGTGGAGGCCTCGGCCACGCGTGTGGAATTCAACACCTCCAGCATGAACACCACCGTGCAAGGGCAACTTCTGAAAGACGTCCCAATCCTGGCGCGCAATCCGTTCACGTTGGCACTGCTTAACCCGGCGGTGATCAATCGCTACTGGGATGTGGCGCACCGCAATCCGTTCTACATGTGGTCGTCCAACGGTCTCGACGTCGGCGGCGCCACCGGTGGCAAGAACGACATGCTGCTTGATGGTGTGCCGCTTGGCTATGCGGCGCGCGGCTCCTACAACGCCCCCATGGACGCGGTGCAGGAAGTAAGTGTACAGCAAAACTCGGTGGACTCCGAATTTGGCTTCTCCGCCGGCGGTGTGCTCAATCTGGCGATGAGGACCGGCACCAATGACTGGCACGGTAGTGCGTACTACTTTGGCCGCAACCCGGCGCTCAATGCCATGACCAACCGCATCTCGCGGGAGCCCAGTGTTGTGCGCAATCACACCTGGGGCGGTACGGTGTCCAATGCCATCAAGAAGAACAAGATCTTCTCGTACTTTGTCTATGAGCAATGGCGCACCACGCAGCCGCAGACCACCCAGTCGACCCTGCCCACCGACCTCGAACGTAATGGCGACTTCTCGCGCACTCTCACGCCCAGCGGCGCAGTCCGTCAGATTTACGATCCCACCACCACCATTTTCGATGCCGCCACCCAGTCCGTGACACGCATGCCCTTTGCCGGCAATGTGCTGCCGCAGTCACGCATTACCCCGGCGGGCCGCAAGATTCTGGGCGATTTGTGGAAGCCCTCCAGCCTCGGCCAGGACATCACCGGCGTCAACAACTACTCAAAGACTTACTCATGGTGGATCAAGTATTGGAACATCAGCGAGCGCGTGGACTGGAACATCACCGACAAGCTACGCGCCTACGCCCGCTTCTCCAAGTATCAGACTCGTCTGGACAACCCGAACCACGGCGGTACCATCGCCGTCCGCTCGGACAACGGCGGCATCATGGATGCACTCAACTCAGCTGGCGACTTGCTCTGGATCAAGTCCCCGTCGACCACCGTCAACTTCCGCGTCGGCGTCACCTACCTGGAAGACGACTACGACTCGCAATGGGCGAAGGTGCCCGAGAGCGTCTGGGCGGGTTTCTGGCCCAGCGGCTGGTACAAGCCTGTGCTGGCGGCGCTGCCTGGCGTCTACTATCCAAACTTCCAATTCAACGGCAACGGCAACGTGTCCACCGGCATTGGCGGCTGGTGGCAGGTGCACGGCCGCGTGGTCAGCCCTCAAGTCAGCATCACCAACAGCCGCGGCAAGCACAACCTCAAGTTTGGCTGGCAGCTCCGCCACAGCTTCGACAACAACGGCAGCCCCGGCCCCGGCAGCTTCGCCTTCAATTCGGTGGACACGGGCCGCACGTTCATCAACCACCAGGCGGCGCAGGATGGAAACATGTTTGCCTCCGCGCTGCTGGGCGTGTTCAACAACGGCAACGGCAACATCAACCCGCTGTTCAGCAGCAACTACCGCCAGTGGGGCCTCTTCTTCCAGGACGACATCAAGTTGAGCAAGCGCGTCACGCTTAATCTTGGTTTGCGTTGGGAGTTGGAGACGTCGCCGCGCGACAAGGACCTGATTTTCTCGCGCTTCCTCGATTTGAAGAATCCGATTCCCGAGTTCCAGGGCGCCGGTCAGCCCAAGATGCCTGCGCAGGTCACCGCCCTCGGCAATGTGCAGTATCAGTACAACGGCGCTTGGAACTTTACTGACGGGAGCAATCCGCGGGTCTATCCGGCGGTGTGGAATCTGCTGCCCCGCGTCGGCATCGCGGTCCGTTTGAGCGATAAGACCGCGCTACGCGTCGGCTGGGCCCGCTATGCGGTTCCCGCCAAGGGTGCGTGGACCGAAGGCTTCTCGCTCCCCCGCGACGGCTTCTCGGAGAACACCGCCGCCCTTGGTCCGCTGGAAGGCCGCCCGCGGGCTTCGATCGACGACCCGTTCCCCTCCACCAATCCGTTGCGTGCACCGGTGGGCAAGGGGCGCGGCCGCTACACCAACCTGGGCAACGGCGCCAATTGGTTCTATCAGGACTACAAATCGCCGATCAACGACCGCATCAACGTCTCGTATCAGAAGATGCTGCCCGGCGGCATTCTCTCTGACGTGACCTATTTCATGAACTTCGGCCACCGCATTCTCGGTCCCAGCATGTGGGGCGGCGAGTTTTCATTGAACCGCAACATGATGGACCCGTCCATTCTTTATTCGCAGAAGGCGTTGGTGGATGCGCGCGTCGACAACCCGTTCTACAACGTGTTGCCTCTCGACAAGTTCCCTGGCAATCTCCGCACCCAGCAACAGGTGACGGCGCGGCAACTGCTTCGCCCCTACCCGCAGTATGGCGATCTCACCGAGCGCCTCACGCCGGATCGCTACAACCGTTACTATGCGCTGCAAGTCAAGGTGGAGCGCAGCTTCCGCAACGGCTTCAGCATGCTGCTCGGCTACAACTACAACCGCGAGTATCGCGCCGAATGGTTCAACGATATCGACCAGTATGCCAACCGGTACAGTCTGTTCGATACCCGCGATCCGCGCCACAATCTCCGCATGGCGGGGACGTATGAATTGCCCTTCGGACGCGGGCGCACCTACCTTGCCAATATGAACCGGGTGGCCGACGCGGTCATCGGAGGTTGGCGCACCAGCCACATCTTCATGTTCAACAACGGTGGCATGATTGGCTTCGGCACCCTGCAGGCCAGTGGCGATCCGCGCCAGAACATCCAGCCCGGCCGGTACTTCAATACCTCGGTCTTCGCCATCCAGCCGGCTTACACGCCGCGCGCCAACCCCTGGTATTACGAGGGACTGCGCGGTCCTGGCTTCTGGCAGCTTGACAGCACCATTTCGAAGGATTTCCGGATCACCGAAAAGCACAAGCTGGAACTCCGCCTCGAGATGTTCAACACCACCAACCACTTCATTCCGAGTAATCCGGTCACTGGCGTCACGTCTTCCCAGTTTGGCCAGAGTACCTGGATTGCGGGTGGTAACTACGGTCGCGAAGTGCAGTACATGCTTCGTTACTCGTTTTAGTTAGACTACAGAGGTGGTGCGAGCCGCCCTGTTCATCACACTGGCGTTGACTGCTGCCTGCACCAGGCCGCGGTCAACCCCAGTTGCTCGTTATGTCGCCGCCGCTTCCTGTAACGGCTGCCATGTCGAAGTGGCCGCTACGTATCGCCAGACCGGGATGGCGCGGTCATTCACAGCCTTCGATCCCACCAAAACTTCCGCCGACTTCTCTCGGCGCAATCGGTTCGAACACGCTGCTTCCGGCCGCACTTACACGATGACTTTGCGCGACGGCGCCGCCTTCATGCGCCGTCATGAACGCGACGCCGCCGGCCGCGAGACGAACATCCTGGAAAAACGCGTTGACTATATCATCGGCTCGGGGCACAAGGCGCAAACTCTGCTTCACCGCACGGCGCGAGGCGAACTGGTCGAGATGCCAGTCGCCTGGTACACCGGCAATGGCGGCTACTGGGCGATGAATCCCGGTTACGACCGGCCCGATCACCCCGAGTTCCGCCGCCCCATCCGCTACGACTGCTTCTTCTGCCACAATGCCTATCCGTCCGGCATCGCCGACGATGGTCTGCGCGCCGATCCGGTCTACCCCGCGCAGTTGCCTGCAGGCATCGATTGCCAGCGCTGTCATGGTCCGGGTAGCATTCATATCGAAGCCGCTTCGGCGAAAGCGCCGATCGAGGCAATCCGTGCGGCCATCGTCAATCCCAAACGGCTGCCGCGCGAGCGCCAACTGGAAACTTGCTATCAGTGCCACCTGCAATCCACCAGCGCGCCGCTCCCGCACGTGGTGACGAAAGTGGGCCGTGGCATTTTCAGCTATCGCGCCGGTGAGCCACTGGCGGGGTACGCGTTGTTCTTCGATCATCCGCTTGGCCTGCCGGGCTTTGACGACAAGTTTGAAATCGCGCACGCGGCCTATCGCCTGCGCCAATCGGCCTGCTTCAAGGCGAGTCAGATGACGTGCACGACTTGCCATGATCCGCACAAAGCCGAACCCGCTGGCAGGCGCGCCTGCCAGTCTTGCCATCGGCAGCCACTGGCGGGTGCGATGCACGCGCGGGCCACCGAATGCATCTCCTGTCATATGCCGCAGCGGCGTACCGACGATGTGGTGGAGGTGGTGATGACTGATCATCGGATCACGCGTCGCGCGCCGCCCACAGCTACGCTGGTTGCGCGCAAAGCCGAGCGCCACGGCGCTGCCTATCGCGGCACGGTGACGGCGTACTATCCGGCTGATCCGGACGCGCTGCATATCGCGGTGGCGCAGGTGCGCGCGGGTGCGAACCTTGCGCAAGGCGCGGCGATGCTCGAGGCTCAATGCCGGGACGGTGGAGTAGATTGTTATTCGGAACTGGCCGACGCGCAAGCGCGCCAGGGCGACACGGCCAGGGCATTGCAAGCGGCCGAGCGAGCGTTCCAGAATGCACCCGAGAATCCGTGGCTCCTCCGCTCTTATGGATCGCTGCTCGGTTCAAGTGGCGATCTCACCCGCAGCGCGCAGCTTCTGGAAAAGGCGCGCGGGAAGCTACCCGGCGATCCTGCCACGCTCCACGCTCTGGCGCTGACGTATCGCCGTCAGGACCGAGCCACCGATGCGCTGGCGTTGCTTGAGCAGGCCGCGCGCGCCGATCCGGATTCGATAGAAGTCCAGTTTGCGCTGGGCGAGATTCGCTTTGAGCGCGGCGACGCCACGGGCGCAGCCGCCGCGTTTCGCCAGGCGATTCTTGCCAGGCCGGATTATGGACTGGCGCACTTCAATCTGGCGGCGATTCTCATTGGGGAGCATGGAAACGAGGCGGAAGGATTCCATCATCTCGGGCGCGCGGCCGCGCTTGTGCCCGGTGACCCGCGGGTGCGACACAAATACGGAGTCGCGCTCGCCAGCCAGAATCGGTTTCAGGAGGCGGCCCAGGAACTGGAAGAAGCCCTGCGGCTGGATCCGGCCAGTGCCCGCTCACAATTGGCATTGGGGATGGTGCTGTTGAACCGCGGTCAAACCGCCCGCGCCCGTGATCTCATCACCAAGGCCGCAGCCTCGAGCGCAGACCCCGCAGTGCGCGAACAAGCTCTGCGGACGTTGCAAGGCGCTCCATAAGTTGAGCCGTGGCGAACCAAAACGAAACAGGATACTCTATATTCCATGCGTCTCTTCCTCCTCCTGGTTCCTGCATTGTTGGCTGCTGCCGGCTTTCAGCCAATCTTTGACGGCAAAACGCTCAACGGCTGGACGCTGGTAGGCAAGGACAAATCCGGCAACGGCTACATTGTAGAGAACGGAGCCATCGTTTGCCCCTCCAACGGCGGCGGCAATCTGCTCACCGACAAGGAGTACTCGAATTTCGTCCTCCGCTTCGAGTTCAAAATGGAGCCGGGCGGCAACAACGGCATCGGTATACGCGCGCCCATCGCCGGCGACATCGCCTACTCCGGCATGGAAATCCAGGTTCTGGACCACGACCACGAGAAGTATAAGGGCAAACTCAAGCCCACTCAGTACCATGGATCGATCTACGATGTCGTTGGCGCCAAGACCGGAGCCCTCAAGCCCGCAGGCACGTGGAACACGGAAGAGATCATGGCCGATGGCCGCCACATCAAGGTCACGCTCAACGGCATGGTGATTGTCGACGCCAACCTGGACGACGTCAAAGACGAAGCTATCCTTAGGAAGCACCCCGGTTTAGCACGGACCGGCGGCCGGATTGGCTTTCTGGGCCACGGCTCCCGCGTTGAGTTCCGCAATCTAAAAGTGAAAGAACTGAAGTAGAAGCCTTCATTGTTTGTCAGGACAGGTCGATATTCAGCCTAGGCAAACAACCGAAATGAATCAAATGGCGGTCTTCAATCGCGAACTGGCGCTGGAGCGGGTCGGCGGAGACGCAGAACTCCTGGAAGAGATCGTCGGCTTGTACCTGGGCGAATATCCTGGTTTGCTTGAGCAGATCCAGGCGGCGGTCAACAACGGCGACGCCAAGCAACTGTATCGTTCGGCTCACACACTGAAGGGGTCGCTAGGAACGTTGGGCGCTGAAATGGCACAAAAACAGGCCATGGACCTCGAAATGCGCGGGCGGTACGAGCAACTGGCCGACACATCTACGATGCTGACTGACCTTGAACATCTGCTCGAGCAGTTGCGTGCCGAGTTAACACATTAAAAAATCAGTGTTTCACGGCGCGCGCGCGCTCCATCTCCTCTTTCGGGTTAAATTAGGGGTGGGCAGAAGGGGGTACCCAGAGCCGCAGGCGCTGGGGTCTGACATAATTCTGTTCCAACTGTCCCTCTGGCTTGTCTAAAGCCATTGAAGGTGCCCGCATTGGGGCCAAGTCAGCGCATGCTCAAGCACACACTCACAAACACTCATCGTCAATCCATGATGGTTCTACCCCTGATCTTGGCCTTCGCCGGCTCACTGGCGGCGCAGATCATTGAACCTCGCATTGTCTCGGAGACCTTGCCCTCCGGCAGCCTGATGCAGATCAAGATGGAATTGACCTCGCCGCATCCGATCGTCACCGGCGGAGCCAGGTTTGAGATGGACTCTTCCTTCAGCGGCTTCGACGGAGTTTCACTGTTCAGTCCGAACGGTGACGCCTATGGAGCGGCCCTGCTGCGGGGGCAGACCTTCACGGCCAATATCGTTTCACCGCAAGCGTCTCTGGGTACGCAGCTTGATTATCCGTTTCTGGTCGTCGCCTCACGCATCAAAGCCGGGATTGCCGCCGGCACCCAGATCCCGATCAACTTCAGCCCTAACTTTGTGTTGAACGCCCCGGGCGGAACACCCTACACGTATGTGGTGACGAACGGTATTCTGACGATCGGCGGAAGTATCTCGGTCGACAACGTCATTCCCGGAGGCGGGGTGCTGGCAGCCGGGACCACCGTCCGCATACTTGGTGCCGGCTTCACCCCAACAACTCAGCTGGCGCCGGGCACCTTGCTCATCAATAATTTCAGGTACGTCAGCCCGACGGAGCTCAACTTCGAGATGGGGCAAACTGCGAGCATTACCGGGCAACGCCTCCGGGTGAAGAATCCCGCCAACAATAACGAAGTCGTCTACTTTTCGTACCTGCGGGCAGTGAACCTCGGCGCCAGCGGACGGACGCTTCTGAATGGCGTTCACCCCATTTTTCAGGAGGCTACCTCTTACACCTCGGCCGCGCTGACCGTGCCGCCGGCTCCCACGGCGGGTTTCATCGCATTGGCCCTGCAGAATAGCGGCTCTGCGCAGACCGTCGTGCAACTGCAGATGGTGTCGGCCGGCGGGAGTCTGCTGGGGAGCACTTCGGTGACGATGCCGGGTGGGAGGCGCTGGGCCCGTACGCTCAATGAATTGTTCAACACCGCTCCGCCAACCGGCGCGACCGTGCGGATTGTTTCGCCGCTGGCGATCAAGGCGATGGGCCTCAGCGGTGATGAGTCGGCAGGAGACGTGACGGCGTTCCTGGCGGCGGCTGCGACGCCCCCGCCCACTATCACGCTGACCCCGTCGCCAGCCTCGCTGCAATTCGCTTATCAGATCGGTGCCGCAGCGCCAGCAAACCAGCCCGTGGGCCTGAGTACCAGCGGCGGCGCGGCCGCCTACAGCGCCTCTTCAAATGCGAGCTGGCTGACGGTCAGCTTGCCGAACGGGCAAGCTCCGGCAACACTGTCGGTTTCGGTCAATCCGGCGGGGCTGGCGGCCGGTCAGTACAGTGGGGCCATCACTGTGGATGCGCTCGGTGCCGCCACGCTGACCATTCCGGTGACGCTGAACGTGACTGCCGGGTCTGGGGGAGGTGGCGGCGCGCAGTCAGTTGGATTGCGATTCGTACCCGTCGCGCCTTGCCGGATGGTGGATACGCGCTTGAGTCCGGGACCGTTCGGAGCGCCAGGCCTGGCGGCTGGATCGCCCCGCGCTTTTGCACTCCCACAGTCTAATTGTGGTATCCCGGCTAGCGCGCTCGCCTATTCGCTGAATGTCACGGTCGTGCCCTCTGGGCCCCTCGGATATTTGACGATTTGGCCCACCGGAGCGGCACAGCCCCTGGTGTCCACGCTCAACTCAATCGACGGGCGCATTAAGGCCAACGCCGCGCTGGTGCCAGCTGGCGTGGGCGGATCGGTCAGCATCTTTAGCACCGGCGCCACGGAACTGGTGCTTGATGTCAACGGCTACTTTGTGGACGCGGCCACAAGCCCACAAGCCCTTGTTTTCTATCCGCTTACGCCCTGTCGCGTTGCCGACACCCGCAATACCGCCGGGCCGCTTGGCGCACCGGTTCTCGCCGGCGGGGCGGTGCGCAGCTTCCCTGTCATATCGGCCAACTGCGGCGTTCCGGCCAACGCCCAAGCCTATTCCTTGAACTCCACGGTAGTCCCCAACGGTCCACTCGGATACCTCACCCTTTGGCCCACCGGCCAAGCTCAGCCGCTCGTTTCCACACTGAACGCGCTGACGGGCGCCGTGGTAGCCAACGCGGCTATCGTACCGGCGGGGCCCGGCGGGTCAATCAGTGCATTTGTTACCAGCCAAACCCACTTGGTCCTCGACATCAACGGCTACTTTGCACCGGCGGGCGCGGCGAACGCTCAGCGGTTTTTCACCGTCACTCCTTGCCGGCTGGCGGATACCCGGCTGGCGGCGGGCGAGTTTGGCGGTTCTGTGCTGGCAGCCGGACAGCAACGCAGCTATCGGCTTCCGCTGGCCGGCTGCGGATTGCCGTCCACGGCTGCGGCGTATTCGGTGAACGCCACGGTGGTACCGGTAACCACGCTTGGATACTTGACGCTTTGGCCCTCGGGCACGGCTCAGCCTTTGGTATCAACGCTGAACGCATTTGATGACCCGATTGTGGCCAACGCCGCCATCGTGCCGGCGGGGACGGATGCCGCCGTGTCGAGTTTTGCGACGAACGCCACCCAGCTGGTTCTGGATACTAACGGCTACTTTGCTCCATAGCCGCCTCGTTTTCTTTGTTCCGTAACACTCCTTTCAGTGTCTTACCCAAACGAGGGTAGCGATTTTGAAGGAGAGGGACAAGGTCATGGGGAAAGATGGCGGCGCCGGAACGCAGTGTTTGACAGTGGATCGACTTGAAGCGGTTCTTACCGGTGTCGCGTCCGGCCCGATCCGGATGCACGTTGCCGACTGTCTGCACTGTCAGACGGAAGTGGCGCTCATGAGGCAGTTCCTTCAGGCCATGCCTACAGCGGAAGAATCGGTAGATCTCCGGCAAATCGAGCGGAGACTCCGTCAGTCTCCTCCTTGGGGCGAAGAAACCAGGGGTTGGTTCCGGCGGCTGTTCTCCAGGCGGCCCACCATGGGTCTGGCGGCAGCCGGTCTGACGGCGTTGCTCGCCGTGGGAGTTTGGTTTGGCAGCCCATCCCGAGTGGGGGTTGAACCGGTCGATTCCGGCCTCACCCGCGCGACCTTTGCCGTAGAAGGTATCGAGCCGCTGGGCGATCTCGCTCAGTTGCCCTCGGCGGTCCGCTGGCAGCCGACGCCAAACGCGGCCAGCTACGGAATTACCTTGCTGGATATCGAACAGAAGACCTTGTGGGCGGCCCGTCAGTCAGCAACCGAATTGCGCGTACCTACGGCAGCCCTGGCATTGATTACGAACCGGAAGACGCTGTTCTGGCACGTCACTGCCTGTGATGGGCACGGTGCCTTGATTTCCAACGGCGCTCCGCAGCGGTTCCGTCTGGTCCAGGCTTCGCACTAAACTGGAGGGGTTGACAACCCGAACGGCCTTCCTCCTGGTTGCGTTAACCCTTCGGCTGGCCTGGGCTCAGCCGGCGGACGAAGGCCTGGAACTTGCCGCCGAGCGCGCGCTTAAGTTGGGCGACTACGCTGGCGCCATCCAAAAAGCGACTCAGGCTGCTGCGCTATTTGAAGCCTCCGGTGCGCATGACCGGCTGGGAGCGGCCCACAATACAATCGGGGCTGCCAGCCTGCATTCGGGTGACTACCCGCGGGCGCTCGCCTCGTTTGATCGCGCCCTGCTGCTGGCTCAGGAGACTGGAGACATTTCCTCCGAGGTGCGCCGCCAAAACAATATCGGCAGTGTTCACTTTTTCCGAGGCGACTACGTGCAGGCCTTCGCCCGATTCCAAGCCGGACTGGCGCGCCTGGCTGGCTCCGAGTCGCAGCCCTGGTATCCGCAGATCCGCCAGTTGACGCTTACCAACATGGCCGTGCTGCATCAGCAGTTGGGCCAAAACCAGCGGGCGCTGGAATTGTACAGGGAACTGCGCAGCCTGCCGGGCAAGCTCGAACCCAACGTCGAGGCGCAGATGCTCACCAACCTGGCGATCACCTACCGGCGGCTGGGCGATCCGCAGAAGGCTCTGGAGAACTACCGTCTGGCGCGGAGCTTGCTCGCCAAGGATCCGAACGCGGCTGCAGCCCTCTACACGCTGCACAATGTCGGCGTCGTGCTGGCGCTCGACTTCGGCGATTATCCCCATGCCCTCGATACCTTTCGCGAAGCCTTGGTGGTGGCCACGAAAACCGGCAGCAAACGTGAGATGGTGCTCGAACGCCTTTTCCTGGGGCAAACATTGCTGCTGATGAAACGCCACCCCGAGGCGGCCAAGGAGTTCACCGCCGCGCTGGGCGAGTCCCAGGCTTTGAAGTTGGTGGATGAACGTTGGACCGCGCTCTACGGTCTGGGCCAAGTCGATGCCGCCAACGGTGATACCAGCGCGGCTCTGGGCAGATATAGGGAGGCGATCTCGGTGATCGAGTCTGAGCGGAGCCGCCTGGGGCGCGGGTCCTTGAAGGACGAATTTCTCGCCGACAAACGCGATGTCTATGACGCCGTGATTGGTCTGCTGATCGATCAGCCCGATCCGCCGGTGGCCGAGATCCTGCGCCGCCTCGAGGAGGGTCGATCACGCAATTTGAAGGAGCTGCTTCCGGCCGAAGGGCCGGCTGTCGACCTTGAGTCGATCCAGCGCAATCTGGGCGATCGTGACATGCTGATCGAGTACTGGGTGGCTGGCGGACGCCTGGCTGCCGTTTGGATCAAGCGCGGATCCAAGGGCGTCATCAAGCGACCCCTTGGCAAGGCCGGCATCGCTGCGATTGACGCTCTCACCGCATCGCTGGCGAATCCTCGTAACAACGATTGGAAGCGCCTGGCGAAGGAAGTTTCGCCGATTCTCCTGGATCGCATGCCGCTTGATGCCGCCCAGGTCAGCCGCTTGATCGTGGTCCCGGATGGCAACCTTCACGCCTTGCCCTTTGAGATTCTGGAATCCCGAGGCGGCGGCCCAAGGCTGATCGAGCAGTTTGATTTATCCTATCTGCCGAGCGCCCACTTTCTGGCCAGGGCTAAACACGATGACCGGAACAAGTGGCCCTGGCAGGTGGTCCTGTCGGTCTTTGCCGATCCGCTCACCGGCGATCTGGCTAAAGATTCTCCCTTTGAAGCACCGCTGGCCCGGCTGACCTATTCGCCGCAAGAGGCACGCGCAGCCGCCGGAGCATTGCCGGGTTCGGAACAGATGTTTGTCGGCGCCGACAACCTGAAGCGCCACGTCTTTGAGCCGGGAGTGGGGCAATCGCGGGTGCTCCACTTTGCCACTCATGCGGCGATCGACCTCAACGATTCGCGACGCTCCCGCATGGTCTTCACGCCGGAGCCGGGCCAGGCGGCCTCACAGTATTTGTTCTGGGGAGAAATCGCCAAATTGAAATTGCCCGCCGTGGAACTGGTGACGCTGGCCGCGTGCGAGTCCGAGCAAGGCAGAAACATCCGAGGAGAGGGCGTGCAGAGTTTCAGCCGCGCTTTTCTCGCCGCCGGCGCTGCGTCGGCGGTGAGTTCGCTTTGGAGAGTATCTGACCAGGCGACGGCGCGCCTGATGGCGTCTTTCTATTCGCATCTGGCGTCGGGCGCAACCAAGGCGGAGTCGCTGCGCCAGGCCAAGCTGGAATTCGTCGCCGCCGGGGGACCAACGGCGCATCCGTATTTTTGGGCCGCTTTCGTGCTGACCGGCGATGGCAACTCGCCGCTGTCGCCGGTGATTCGATGGTGGCAGATGGGGGCGGCTGGCGCGGTGGCGTTGTTGGTGCTGGGCGGGCTGCTCTGGCGCGTATTGGTGGCGAAGCGCTGAGATCGGATCGATTCGTGCTGCGCGGGGTGCCGGCCAGCATCTCTTTGTAGACGAACTGACACATAAGTCCGCCAGGGGAACTGAAACAAGAGTGAGAAAGCTGTTCCCTCCGACCGCGGCTGATGTCTTACTTAGTGTGGATCCTGAGATCACCCGACTATGGCCGCCTGGTGCCCGCGTTCTGACGGCCGCACTCATCCTGAGCGTATTCCAGGCGACTGCCGGTTCACAGGTTTCACCTAACGTGAATAGTCATGAGGCGGCGGTAGCGGAGCTCCGTTCGCTCGCGGTTAAGCACGCCAGCAATCGGGACTTTGTGGCGGAGGCCGCTACCTATGACGACATCATACGCCTGGTTCCGAAAGATCGCGCCGCTCTGCGGGGCCGAGTGTTCGCAAGCTTGCATATGGGCGCGCCGCAGTTGGCTGTGCGCTACGCGCAACTTGATGCCGCTGAATTCACAGCCGAAGAAATGCGCGATCTCCTCCAGGTCAAGGCCCGCGCCAGTATCAAATGGGGCGGGCTGGAGGCACGCCTGGGCGTGGGACCGCAGCGCTTCAAAGGCGCGGATAGGGGGCTTACGGCAAGCAGCGAAGTTCAGAAACTACACCGAAGCGCCGGCAAGATCGCCAGCCCATCTGGCGAACGTACAAAGTTTGACCGTATCGTAGCGCTGCGCGACCGTTTACGAATGGCCGAAGCCATCGAAGTGTATCGAGATCTCACCCGCCGTCAAGTCGAAATTCCAGCCTTCGCGCTCGCCGCGGCCGCCGATGCCTATCTCTACACACGGAAGCCCCAGCGTGCCCGTGATCTCTTTCTGCAGGCTCTCGCGTTGAGCAAACTGGAACCGGACTACCCCAACAGGGAATGGCAGCTCCACCTGTTCGACGCCTATCTGGACGCCAACGACTTCGGCGCTGCCCACAGGTGGATCGATCAACTCGTCCGGGAAATCCCACCCCTTCTCAACCCCGGCTTGCGGGATCTTCAGCGCGACAACGACTTCTATACGCAAGCCACCATCGGCGCGGCGCGTCTTCGGCTCGCCAGTGACGCGCTCCCGGCGGGGGAATTGATGTTGAAGAGCATCCTGGACCGCGCCCCATTCAATACGGACGCCCGTCTGGCCTACGGAGATCTGCTCCGAAGCCGTGAAAAAACACGCGCGGCGCTCAGGCAGTTCGAGAGCATCCTGGTGGATGATCTCACCAATGCCGATGCGGCCCTGGGAATAGCCGGGACCGCCCTCCTGCTGCATGATCGCGGAAAAGCGAAATCCTACCTGGCTGTTTTGACGGAGAACTATCCGGAAAGCGCAGAGGCCCAACGGTTGCGCCGTGAGCTACGCGCTTATGAGCGTCCGTTTCTCGCCGTCACGACCGAGAGAGGCCGCAGCCCAACCGGTGTCAGCGCCCGAGGCAATCGGGATTGGCTTCTGGATACAACACTGTTTCTGGCGCCGCCCTGGAGCCGCACGCGTCTATTTACCCATTCCTTCTATGTGACCGCCAATTTTCAGGCCGACGCCGCCACGCGCAAACGGCTGGGCATGGGTGTCGAATACCGCAGTCCTTGGTGGGAACTCAGCACCGAACTTAGCGGGAAACAACCAGAGCTCAATCGTTCCGGATTGAAGGACGTCGCACTAAATGAGATGGGCCTTAGCCTGCGCGCTGCCTTCAAGCCCGGCGATCCCTGGCGCATCAGGCTCGAAGCCGACACCCAGAGCAACGACATCCCCGTGCAGGCAAGCGCTGCCGGAATCAACGCACGAGCGTTTGGTGTTGGAGTCACTCATACAAGAAATGAGTCCCAGTCATTGAGCGCGAGCCTTGCGCAATCGCGATTCAGCGACGGCAACCGCCGTTGGCAGACTGGGGGGGATTGGAGCCACCGTTGGCTCAGCCGGCCCAGCTACAAGTTGGAGACCCGGCTTGGCGCGGACGCATCCCAGAACTCGCTCCCAGGCGCCGGCTACTTCAATCCACGCCGCGACTTGTCCTTTGAGCCCGCCGTGATCAACGGATGGACTCCGTGGCGGCGATACGAGCGCAGCTTCGCTCACACGGTAGAAGTTGGAGTTGGCCGCTACTGGCAGCATGGCTTCGGCACCGGTTTCAGCACCAGCGTGCGCTATGCACAGGAATGGAACCTGGGTAGCCATCGGTCCATCGGCTACGGCGTCTCCTGCGTCCGCCATCCGTTCGACGGTGTTATCGATGTGCGCACCTCCGTGTTTTTGACAGTAAATTGGCACTTGTAAGGTCGCAGAAATCATGAAGAATATCTTCCAACTCTGGCTCGTCGTTTCAAGCGCACTCATGGCGGGCCTGGCCACCGGACGTGCGGAAACATCCCGGCAGGTCTTGATGAAGACGGCCCCGCAGCAGGACCCTTATGCCAACGACGGAGTAAGCTTCCGCGTGTTGTGTTATCACGACGTGCGCGACGAGCTCAGTAAAACCTTACCGGCATGGCCGGAATCAGCCGCAGTCGACACACGCGACTTCATTGATCAACTCGAATGGTTAAGGGACAACGGCTATCACCCGGTCAGCCTCGATGCCATCCTTTCCGCGCGCAATGGCGGCCCTAAGCTTCCCTCGAAACCCATATTGCTTACCTTCGACGACGGCTATCAAAGCATGTACACGCGGGTGTTTCCGATCTTGAAACTGCTCCGCTATCCGGCGCTTTTCGCCGTCGTGGGCGAGTGGTTGGAGGCTGGCCCGGACGGCAAGGTTATGTACGGCGACCGTTGGATGGAACGCGACCGCTTCGTGACTTGGCCGCAAGTGAAGGAGATGGTGGCGTCCGGCTTGGTGGAAGTGGCCTCGCACTCGCACAGTCTGCACAAGGGCGTGCTGGCCAACCCGCAAGGCAACATGATCTCTTCGGCAATCACCCGGATTTACGCCCCCCGCACGAACAGTTATGAGAGCGACGCAGCCTACATGGCTCGCATCCGCGGCGACCTGGCACGAAATTCCGCATTGATCGAGCATCATTTGGGTAAGAAGCCGCGAGTCATGATTTGGCCCTACGGCGCGTATAACAAGGTAGGCGTGGATGCCGCCGCCGCCGAAGGCATGCCGATCACGATGAATCTGGATGCAGGCTCGAACACACCGGACCATTCCCTATCCCGGGTTCGCCGCGACATTCTCTTCTTCAACGACAAGGTCACCGATTTGCGCCGAAGCCTGAATCAACACGCCGCACTCGACGGAGTGGAACACCCGCTCCAACGGATCGCTGCAGTTGAGCTCGACGCCATTTACGATCCGGATGCGCGCAGGCAGGAAGAGAAGCTCGGGGCGCTCATCGAACGGATGCTCCGGCTGCGAATCAATACCGTCTATCTCCGAGCCGTCGCCGATGTCGACGGGGACGGGATTGCCGAGGCGGCCTACTTCCCCAATCGCCATCTCCCGATGCGGGCGGACCTCTTCAGCCGCGTGGCCTGGCAGTTGCGTACCCGCGCGGCAGTCGCACCTGACTTTATCAATATCTATGCTTGGATTCCGATTCAGGCCCTACAGTTGCCCGTTGCCCATCCCAAAGCCGCCACCGAAATCTACGAAGATCTGGGCAAGAATGCACCCCGCATTGCCGGTGTTGTGTTCGGCGCCGATCATGTAGAGCGCCCGGCCAAACTGACGCCGGATCTGGCGGCGGCATTCAAGGCTGGCCAGCCCAACGCGATGACGGTGCTGCTGAGAACGCTGCCTAACTTGCTGACACCCGGCTCACGAGACCTCTTCGCCCGGTCTCTGGCCACGGACCTCAACCAATTCGACTTTGCGGCGCTAATGGCCGCTCCCGATTCCAACCGGGGAAGAGCCACCGAGGCCGCGCTGAGAGGCTTGGTGAACATAGTACGCCTTGTGCCGGCAGCGCTCGATCGCACCGTGATTCTGCTCGACGGTATGGCGACCCCGTCCCGGCTTCCTAGCGAGCGCCTCGCCACCCACTTGAGATTCCTACAACATCAAGGGGTGCGCAATTTTGGCTATTACCCCGACAACGTGGTACTCGACTACCCGGCTCTTTCCGCGATTCGACCGGTTGTCTCCCTTCAATCCAATCCAGGAGTCTTAAAATGATAACTGACCTACGCACACAAGCGTTGCAACTATTGCAACTGCTGTTCGGCTTCACATACTATTACCCGCTGTTTATGGCCTACCTGTGGAGCCTGGGAGCACTGTGGTACTTCCTGCGCAACGAGCTGAGCAAGCCGCGCACGCCTCAAGTTAGAACCTGGCCCAAGGTCACCATTGCCGTACCCTGTTTCAACGAAGAAGCCAACGTAAAGGAAACCATCGGGCACCTGTTCGACATGAACTATCCCAACTACGAGATTCTTGCAGTCAACGATGGCAGTAAGGATCGCACCGGAGAGCTTTTGGATGCCATGGCGCTGCGGAACCCGAAGCTCCGCGTGATCCACCATGCAACCAACCAGGGCAAATCCATTGCCCTGAATACCGCCGCCTATCTGGCATCGAGCGAATTCATCATCGGTATTGACGGCGATGCGCTGCTCGACCACGACGCGATCGGATGGTTTGTTCACCACTTCGAGACCGAACCGCGGGTCGGTGCCGTGACTGGCAATCCGCGCATTCGAACCCGTTCGAGCCTGCTTGGCCGGCTACAGGTTGGCGAGTTCTCCTCTCTGGTCGGGCTCATCAAGCGTGCCCAGCAGGTGTTTTATGGGCGCATCTTCACGGCCTCAGGCGTCATCACAGCCTTCCGCCGAACGGCTCTGCACGACGTGGGCTATTGGAGTCCGGAAATGCTCACCGAGGATATGGATATCACCTGGAAACTTCAATTGCGGCATTGGCTTGTCCGGTTTGAACCGCGCGCACTCGCGTGGATCCTGATGCCCGAGACGTTCAACGGGCTGTGGCGGCAACGGCTGCGATGGGCGATGGGAGGCCTCCAGATCGTCGGAAAGTACAAAGGCATGTTTTTAGACCGCCGCACCCACGCTATGTGGCCTTTGCTGGCGGAGCACTTGCTGAGTATCCTTTGGGCCTGCTCGGTGAGTCTGGTGTTGGGCACGTACGCCTTTGACCTCGGCAGCTCTCTTGTGGCGGAACGTGTCGTTGGTACAGCGCCGAGTCACGTGGCGCAACTCACCTCGCTTCTGCCAGAATCAAGCGGTGTAATCATTGGCACAACCTGCCTATTGCAAATGCTGTTAAGCATGCTCATCGAACGCCGCTACGACCATCGCCTCCTCCGCTACTTTGTATGGGCCATCTGGTATCCGTTCGGGTTCTGGATCGTGAACATGCTCACCATCGTGGTAGCCCTTCCTATGATGCTGTTTCGCAAACGCGGGACGCGGGCCCGTTGGGTGAGCCCGGATCGAGGGATCGAGGTGGCCGCCTCTGATTCGGCCAAAATCTGTCCGGCGCAGTAGGTCAACGCGGCGCACTTCATCGGTCGCCTCGGCAGTGTCTGAATCTGAGCGCCACCTGTTCGCTTCCTGATTGTTGGTGGAAATGTGTTCCGTTCGCTGGTCCGAGATGTCTCAACGGTAAGGAGCTATAGGAAACTTTATGAACACTCTGATCATTGACCGCTTCGCTTGCCAGCCAGTGTATAGGCGCCTCCTTTGGACCGTGCTCACTGGCGTAGGGTGGTTGTTCTGGATGTCTCTGTGGTTGCCGTTGCTCAAGTTGCCGCAAGTGCTTGTCGGCGAGATTTCCTCAGGAGACCTCATTGCGTCGCCCGTCTTCGGGCAAGTCTTGGCCACACTGGGGTCTCACGCAGCCCTGATCCTAGCCGCTATCGGTCTATTTCTTGCGTGGTCCCTTTTTCAATCTCATGCGGACTCCGAACGGAGCGCGGCTGACGGTAGGAGCCCCACGTCTGTGCGGCAGTTGGCGCAATCCGTCCGTGTCGGCGAGCAAGACCTCCGGGCTTGGCAACAAGCCCAACGAATGGTCGTGGTCCACGATGAGAACTTGGGCTGGATTCGCGAGATTCGAGGGCTTGAAAACCAACAAAGTCTGACCGGTAGCGATCAGATCGCAATGCAGTTGCTTAACCCCGTGCGAGCCGCTCCCTCGCACCGCTAAAGCGTCCAAACTCCAGAGCCGCTCCAGAAAGCCGGTTTAGAAATGCTTCGACTGAGTTAGCGTCAGGAATCGGCTGGCATGCGGTCGCGCATCCACTCCATGGTCTCGTCCCAAGTCTTGGCCGCCCGCACCGCCCCCAACTGTGTCACCGAAATAGCGCCGGTGGCATTTCCCAAGCGGCCCGCTTCAGCATAGAGCAGGCCCCGATGCAGCGCTGCCAGGAAACCCGCCGCATAGTTATCCCCGGCCCCAGTTGTATCCACCACGTCTACCGGGAAAGGCGCGCACTCGATGGAGCCGGAGCCGGTGAAGAGGATGGATCCGCGCACACCCAGTTTCAGAGCGATATCAGTGGCGCCGTGGTCGCGCAGCGTGCGCGCGATCGATTCCGGCTCGTCGTGACCGGTGAGCATGCGCGCTTCGTCCTCGTTGACGAACAGCAAGTTGGTGAAGGGCAGCGCCGGCGCGAGCACTTCCATCCAACGTCCGTCGGCCGCCCAACCGGTATCCACCGACACTGTCAATCCTGCCTGGCGCGCGCGCCGCATGGTCTCGGCCGAATGCCGGCGCAGATTGGCCAGCGAGTAGAGATTGGCCTGGTGATAGTGGGACACGCCCGCGCACAACGCCGCAGTGAATTCGGCCGGCTCGGCAAAGGCTTCCAGGCTTGAACCCGGGCGCTGCAGGAAGAGCCGGTCACCGGTGGAGTTGGCCACGCAAATCGTCGTGGTGGTGGGCCCTTCAGAGCGCGCCACCGCGCCGACGTCGACACCCACGCCTGTTAGTTTACGGAGCACTCCCTCGCCGCGCTCGTCACGCCCCACCATACCCATCACTTTGACGGGCACGCCTAACCGGGCGAGCGCATAGGCGGTGTTGCTCCCATTGCCGCCCATGTCTTCCACGAATTCCTCCACCCACGTGCTGGTTCCCCAACGGAACTCGTTCACCGGGCGCACCAGAATATCGTGAGAGATATTGCCGGCGCTGAGCACGCCGGCGACGTGGGCAATCGGCACCTACCGCAGGCCCTCCCACACGAAGGCTTCGAAAACATCATGCTTGGAGAAGCCGAGCTGCTCATAGAGCCGGATGGCTTCCTGATTGGAAGACGTGACGGTGAGCGAAGCTTTGCGGCAACCGTTGCGGAGCAGCGCGTCAAGCGACCGGCGCATCAGTTCGTAGCCCACGCGCCGCCCCTTCCACTCCGGGTCCACGCAGATCTGCGTGATATGGCCTACGTCAAAGGCCACCAGGCTGGCCAGCGACAAACCGACGATCCGGCCCGTGACGGCGTCCTGAGCGATGAACGATCCGGGGCGGAAAAAGCTGCCACACCCGGGGTACTGCACGATGTTATAGAGGAAGCGCCTGCCGCCGGCGACGGAACGGTATTGATCGTTGATCTCCGAGTCCACGTGGCCCACATAAGACTGCGCAATCAGGCGCGCCGCCTGCTCCTGATCTCGCTCCTGCCAGTTTTCAAACTGCAGCCGCGGGTTGGAGGAAGGAGCCAGCGAGGGGACCATCGACATGTCTGCCATCATGAAGTCTCGCGGGAAACGGCGGAGGTGGGTGGCCAGCGGGAGGCGAGACCGCGCCGCCGCCGACAACATGATGAGCTGCGATTCAATCCGCTGCACTTGCGGAGTGGCCCAGAGCGCACGTACCACGGCGGTGACCAG
Source organism: Acidobacteriota bacterium (assembly GCA_043730365.1). GTDB lineage: Bacteria > Acidobacteriota > Terriglobia > Bryobacterales > Bryobacteraceae > VFZP01. The sequence goes on from JAYTKJ010000502.1 coordinate 21,856, forward strand.
CGTCACTTCGTTGTCCGGCGAGGCGAAATCGGGGCGCACATAGATGTCGCCCACCAGTCCCTTGCGATCCTCGCAAACGTAGTAGCAGTAGCCCACCACTTCGCGCCCTGTCACTAACGCGAAGCCATTCAAGGACTGCATGCGGATGAAGCGGCGCACCAAGTCGGCCGACGGGCGGAAATCCCAATCCAGTTTCCGCTCCCAATCGTCAACCGCCAGGCCCAGCAGCGGATCGAGTTCTTCGGCTCGAACCTGGCGCAGGTCCACCAAAAGCGGGACTCCGACGTACTGTTCGGCCAAGGCCGCCATATCTGCCTCATACTATCACCACCCTCGTCGATATGATTGTTTCCGGAGGTAGCAACCATGAGTATCGGGGGACTGGCCCTGCAAGGGGTGCAGCAAGCGGAGGCGCGGGTGGAGGTGGCGGCCTTGCGGGTCGCCAAAGGCGCGGGCGAGGGCGGTGGCGATGTTGTGGACCTTTCGGTCGAGATGCTGGCGTTGATGCAAGCCAAGAACTACAGTGCGGCGATGGTGTCGGTGGTGAAGTTGGCCAACGAAATGGACGGGCACGTGCTGGACTTGCTGGCCTGATTTATCTGGTACCCTCGGCTGAATGCTTCGCCGAGAATTTCTCCCTGCCGCCGCTTCGGCCGCTTTGGCCTGCAGTTGTGGCCGATCCGGCCGCAAGATCATCGGCGTCGTTCCCAAAGCCACTTCCCACCTGTTCTTCGTCTCGATCCACTCTGGCGTCCGCACGGCGGCGCAGGAGTTCGGCGTCGATATCATCTGGAACGGCCCCAACGACGAAACAGACAGTAACCGCCAGATCCAAATCGTCGATTCAATGATTACTCAACGCGTTGCCGCGCTGGCCATCTCAGCTACTGACGAGCGCGCCCTCACCGCGCCAGTGGAGCGAGCTATCGCCGCCGGCATCCCCGTCACGGTTTTCGATTCCGGCGTCAACACAGACCGCTACGTCACGTTCGTCGCCACCGACAACGCCGGCGCCGGGGTGACCGCTGCGCGGCGCCTGGGTGCGCTCACGGCCGGTAAGACCACGCTGGCAATGGTGATGCAGAAACCGGGTGGTGCTTCCACCGGTGCTCGCGAACGCGCCTTTGAGGAAACCATCGCTCAGCAGTTTCCTAAGCACTCTATCGTGGCGCGCCAGTACTGCATGGCTGACCGGGCGCGAGCGCTCGCCGCGGCGGAAAATATCCTGACCGCGCATCCCGATATTGGCGGCATCTTCTGCTCGTCTGAAGCCGCGAGCTTGGGCGCGATCCATGCGCTCGGGGCGCGAGGCATGGCGGGCAAGGTTCGTCTGGTTACCTTCGATACGAGCCAAACGCATGTGGACGCGCTTAAGGCCAGGACGATCGACGTGATGCTGGTGCAGGACGCCGTGCGGATTGGCTACGAGGCCGTGGCGTCGCTGGCGCGCAAACTGCGCGGCGAGACACCGGCGCGGTTGGCATCACTCCCCGCGCGCGAGATTGTGCGGGCCGATCTGGGCCAAGCGGACGTCGAGAGCCTGCTTCGACCGATACAGTAAAAGGGGGGCGCTTCCCGGTGTGGGAGAATAGGGTTCCCAATTTTGCCCACACCCTGAAGCCGGTTGGAACAGTTCTCGTGGCGTTCCAATTTCCGGTGTGCCTTGATGAGTGCGGTGATCAAGTCCGCGCCAAACGACGAGAACAGTCGCCCTCTTTCAGACAGTCTGAGCGCATCGGCAACCCGATGGATTCTCCAGAGATTCTTAACGTCCAGACCGTCGATTGCCACAAGCAAAGCAAGTACCGAGAGATCGTGCTGACAACGCTGAGCCGACTACTTGCCGTCGTACCAGTCCGCCGCCGTCGGCATGCACCAAAACGGAACCCATTCGCCCGATCCGTCGGCGTTGCGCAAACGCCCTTTGCGGGACACCATCGCCAGCATTATTCAGTCTATTTTTCACGGCCCCGGAGAATGGCGGCCATGGTGCGGGGCTGCGTTTACCGGGCATGACAGCAACAATCCAGAGAGGCTTGCGGGCCGGAGCGTAGGCGATCAGGTAATCGCGCACCACAATGAAGCGCAGCGGGCGGTTCGTCAGATTGGGGCGACGAAACCCCTGCTCGGGAAAACTCACCAGGCCTTCAATCGCCCGATAGATTTCGTCCACCAGACGGAGCGCGGCGCTGGCGCTGTCCTGCCCGATATAAGTCGCGATGTCGTCAAGGTCCGTGAAGGCTTCTGGGTGAAGGGCATATCCGTTCATGCAAATCTACAATTGCCAGCTTGCGGCGGACCGTACGGCCCGGAAAGGTCTGAAAACGGAGAACTCGTTGAAACAAAAGCAAAAATAAGTTTTCATGCGGGCCCGCGCCGAGCCTCGATGTTCGCGCGCAAGCGGGCAAAGGCTTCTTCGCCGGGAATCAACTTCACCTTGCCGCTCTCGATCTCGTCGTAGCGGCGATCCAACATGACGCGAGTCTCCGCGAGGTCCTCGAAATAGCCGCTCAAGGCGTCCTCGACCACTTCATCGGGCGAGAGGCCGCTCTGCGCGGCGAAATCGGAGAGCTTCTTTTCGAGCTCGGGCGTGACATGCACTTCCATGGAAAACCTCTCCTTTTAGCCTAAAGCAAAGCGGGTGCGCTGTCACGCTTCCAGGCCTTTAATGTAGCGAAGGCGGAAAAAACGGCAGGCCGGGCCGTTTGCGCCCTTCCAACCGCGAATCGTGCTCAACGGCCTACCGTTTGGGGGCTCATAACGATGCGTTCCTTATCCTCGGGCAGACTCTCGATCTGGAGCTGGAACCAGTCGCCGGTCGGTGCGATGATCTGTTTGATTTGGGTCGTGCTCGTCATCCCACATTACCCAATTGGTACGGGGGCAGGGGGTTGGTCGTCAAGTCGAGACCCCACCGCAACCTGCCTACCAGCCACCTGCCCCGATCGACTTGCGCGCCCGGGCTTGTAGAATTCGCGGAGAAGCACACCGGCAGTGAGTTCGAGCGGCAATCGAAGGCTATCTAAAGAGCCTGCGGAAGCACGGCAATCCACTGCCGCCAAGCATTCTCGAAGAAGTCATTGAAGTTGCCGGCGGGTGAAATTACCGGTTGTTTCCGGTAGTGACGCAGTCAAGGCGTTCCGAAAAACTGGAGACGCGCGCCAACAAGTGGTCCGCTGCCCCAAAAGGGTGAAGCACCCTACCTCGACGAACGATCCAGGTGCGCTGGCGGGTTAAAAACAGCGAGCAGTTCCGTTTTTAGAAGCGCCGCTCCATGCGCCAGGGAAGGTCCCGGCTATTCCACCGTGAACGTGTGCCGTGACTCGTAAGCCTGTCCACCCGCCTCATCGCGTATCTTCAGGATCAATACGTATTCGCCTTTGGCTAGATCTTTGTTCAGGTTCAAGCTGAGCGCACCCTGCAGATATCGCTTGCGATAAAACGTGGCGTCCTTTTCGCGCGCGGCGTTGGGCTCGGCGTACATGCTCTTCTGGTCCGCTCCGCGCAGGACCTCGAGGCCATAGGCGACGTCAAACGCGTTCTGCCCGCCGATCTTGTAACCGGTCATGTCAAACCGCGCCCAGACGGTTTCGCCGGGATGATAGACGGCCGGATTGAGCGGCGCCGCGTCCTCTTCGCGCCGCTGGAAACGGACGTTGCGCGCCGTCAGCTTATCGCTCTTTTCTACCTCGAAGCCTTTCACCCGGAACGGCAGTTCGCGCCTTGCCGTTGACTTATTGAACTCGTCCGTCACGGTGAGGATCACCTTGTAGACGCCCGAATCGGGCAGCGGAGGCAGCAGGAAATTGAAACGCACCTTGGGATTCCAAGTCTTATCTTCGCGAGCCAGATCGGTGTCGATCTTCTCGGTCTTGGCTTCCACTAAAGGCACACCGTCCGGGTCTAGCGCTTCGAAGCGATAGGTCAGGTGGATGAAACGCTTATCCTTCTCCTCATCGGTCTTCACCGCGTAACCGGAAAATTTGGCGGAGACCCAGAGGCCGTCACCGGGACCCAAAGATTCAGATTCACGCAATGCGGGGCCATCGTCATAGACGTGCAAGCGCGCATCGATAACTGCGATGACCTTGCCGGTCTGCGCCATCGCGAGGCCCGCCCAGACCAGCAGCCACAACGGGATCGCGACTCTGACTCGGCAGCCCAAGGGATTCCTTATCCCTATTTTGTCTGATTGAGAAGCGGGCTGTCCATGGAGCCTTTACCGGCGTTCGGCGGCAGCACCACCATCGCGGTAAGTTCTCTTTCCTGATCCCCACCATCGGTGAGGCGCAGTGAATAGGCGCCGGGCGGAACATCAAAGACAATGCGCCCCTCTTTGGATTCCGCCGGATTGAGAGTGCGCAGGATTCCCAACCAGTTGGGAACGCCCTGCCCCTCGGCCAATTCCAGTTGTTCGGACTTATCAGCCGCCACCACGTGCAGCAGCGGAATCGTGGCTTCCTTGCTCCCGGTGTTGGACATGGTGAGATGGACGATCAGAAACCGGTGCTGCGGCGTCTTGGCGTTGGCCCCGCCCGCGTCGATATCAGCGGCCCACTCGGCGTCCAGCACCGAAAAAACCATGCCGCCCAACTGCACCTTTTCACCAAGCTGATGAATTTGGGGCGGCTTGGTGCAACCGGAGAACGCGGCCAGCATCAAACCGGTGGCCAGGCAGATTGTGCGGCGCGTCGGGCGTGTCGTACCATGGCTCTCGACGGAATTCATTCGATTCACCTCTTCATGGAGTGGGCAAAAATGCGGCGGTTCTCTCATTATAAATATAAACTCCCCCTCGTCTTGTTGGGATTGCTGACCGCTTGGGATCCGACTGGCGCGCTGGCTCAGTCCAGCCATCCGGTCAGTGGGCGCAAGTACGCGCCGGTGATGGGGGTGGCCGGGGCGGACTGGCTGGTGCGACCCGAGCGCGAGTCGGAAGAAAATCCCGATCTGGCCGTCTCGCTCCTCGGCCTGAAGCCTGGCATGATCGTGGCCGACATCGGCGCCGGGGTTGGATATTACAGTGTGCGCTTTGCCGCCAAAGTGGGCCCGGCCGGAAAGGTTTTCGCGACGGACCTGCAGCCGGAGATGCTTCGGTTGATGCGCAAACGGCTGGAGCGGGACCATATCACTAACATCGAGCCGGTTCTGGGCAGCGAAACCGAGTCAAAACTGCCGGACCAATCGCTTGACATGGTGGTGCTGGTCGATGTTTATCACGAATTCTCCGAGCCGCGGAAGATGCTGGCCTCGATCCGCCAGGCGCTCAAGCCCAATGGGCGGCTGGTGCTGCTGGAGTTTCGCAAGGAAGACCCGAAAGTGCCGATCCGCGAAGAACACAAAATGTCGGTGGCGGTGGTCAAGCAGGAACTGGCTGCCGACGGCTTCACGCTCGACAAGCTGGTGACGGATCTGCCGTGGCAGCATATCTTCTTCTTCAAGAAGAAACCGGAATGAGTAGCATTGGCAAGGGCGCGCGATTTGCCTCCGAGCATTCCGAGTATGTGGACCGGGCTACTGGAGCGCGTGTCCATCAGCTGACCCGGCAGCCTTGCATCAACCACGCCACTTACTTTCTACAAAGCTCTTTCACGCACGATGGCCGGGCGCTGATCTTTATCTCTTATCGTTCCGGCAGCGCCGCGCAGCTATTCGAGATTACACCGTTTCCGCACGGGGAGATCCGCCAACTCACCGACGGCGTGCCGATTCATCCCTTTTCACCCGCCATCCATCCGGCCGACGCCAACCGGATCTTCTTCGTGCGCCAGGGCGGCATATGGCTGCTTGAACGCGACTCGCTGAAAGAGTCATGTATCGTCGATTTCCCAGGCACGCAGCTCGGCGAGTGCTCACTCGGCGATGGCGCACAGTGGCTCACCGCTGCGGCCAAGCGCGGCGCCGAATCCGGCATCGTCGCGGGCCGGGCTGACGGTCGTGAATGGAGTTTCATTGCTTTCCCACGCACGGTCATTCACCCGCAGTTTCATCCGCTCGAACCTGAGTGGATCGAGTTTGCCGGAGACCCGGCCCCGCGCATGCATCGCGTCCGGCGCGATGGGTCCGGACTTGAGTGCCTCTACCAACATGCGAATGATGAGTTCGTAGTGCACGAGACTTTTCTCGGCCAGACCGGAGATCTCACTTACACGGTCTGGCCACGCGCTCTTTGGCGAATGAACTGGCAAACACGCGAGCGGTCCACGATTTGCGAGTTCAACGCGTGGCACATCACGCCCAGCCGCGATGGCCGCCACGTGCTTTGCGATACCAATCATCCTGACCTGGGGCTGCATCTGATTGACACCGCCACCGGTGCGATACGGCAACTCTGCCTCACCGAATCCTCCAATGGCGGCTCACAATGGAAAACGTCACGCTATGCCCTCGCCGAGGATTTCGCGGCTGCACGCAGCGCCGCAAAATCGGGCGCATTGAGTTGGATGGAAGTATCCACCGACACCGTGTACGGGCCGCAATGGACGCATCCGCATCCGTCCTTCTCGCCCGACGAAACCAAGGTGGTATTCGTCAGTGACAAGTCCGGCCACCCGCAAGTTTACGTTGTCGAAATCGCGAGCTAGAGCATTTTCAGCTATTCATGGTTGCGGCTCGGTTCTGAGCCGGTAGAGTAGGACGGGTCACGATTACTCAAGGACTCCGTGAATTGCGCGACGGCGGGAAGCTCAAAGAGAGCGGAGTCAGAAGAAAGGAGTGCCGCCTGGCGGAAACGTCCACTACGGAAAACGGCAGGGCGCCCGCACGCTGAGAAGGCTGCGGCAGGGTGAAATCCGGACTCTGTCGCAACCAGTCCACTGTGTCGTGACGGACGGAGCGATACAGTCTGAGAAGAAGCGCTCTTCGGAGCCGCCAGTACTACTCGCTCGTCGCGAGGTAACTACCGATAGATCCGCGAAGATTCCCTCGGCGTGGCTCCCCTGGTTGCAACCTGTTGCAAAACAATAATGATATGTGGTTCCACCGCTGCCAGCGGTACCGGCGCCCGTCGCCCATACTCCGTGGCCTGCCGTTTCGTGGGAACCCGCTCCAGCCAAGGCTGCCCAGGTTAAAGCTCCTAAAGCCGAACAGCCTGTTTCAAAGCCTGCCTTCCAATGGAAACCCCTGGCGGGGCTCTCGCGGACGGAGACGTCGTCCCCGGAAACCACGCCCATCAAGGTGGTCGTGCAAACCCAGGATCCCGTTGCCACTGCTCCGGCCCCAACTCCGGCGTGGGGGGAGAAACCGCGGCCTTTGCGCCGCCGCCGCTGGAACATGCCAAGCCTGTCCTCCAACGGAAACCGGCTCCGCCGACCGCGCCCCAGTTCTCCAAACCTACGTTTCAATGGAAGCCCAGTCCCCCAACGACGGCGGAGGCCCGGGCCCCCGAAGACCGGCATGAAACCCCGCCGGCACCGGCGGTGGCTGAAGCCGATCCGCAGTGAACGTCTGGCGGCGGCGATTGCCCGCGTGGCCGCTACCCGCGTAAAGTTGGCGCCTCCTCCATCGGCGGTGATGGTGGCGAAACCGGCCGAACCCATACGCCGTATTGCCGCCCGTCAGGGACCCGACATACACATGCTCGATCACGCCGAAGTGATCGCCTTCCATGCCGAAGGCGAAGCCGTGTATGTCGTCTCCACCCGCGGCCGTTTCGAGATGGGCTCCACCACCTTGCGCGAACTCGAAGCGCGTCTCCCGTCGCCCGAATTCCGGCGCATTCACCGGGGCGCGATTATCAACACCAACCATATCCGGAAGATCTCGCCCCTGTCGAGCAAACGCTGGCTGCTTAAAATGTCAAACGGGTCTGAGATGATCGTCAGCAAACGGTTGACGGGAGTGATTCGCGGGGAGATTGGCGCCTAGCCCATTCCCCCCATTCCCCATTGGAATTGGTAGAATGAATCTTCCCGGCGCTTCGGCGCATCCCTAAAACAATGGCCGCCGCCGTTCCACGCCTCTATCCCCACGCGGACACGTCCGTTTTGGCGCAGATTGGCCACACCCCGCTCCTGCGTCTGAGCAAGCTGGTGGCGGACCTACCCGGCATCGAGCTCTACGGCAAGGCCGAATACTTCAATCCCGGCGGCTCGGTGAAGGACCGGCCCGCGCTCAACATGATCCTCGATGGTGAGCGGACCGGCAAGCTGAATCCCGGTCGCGTGATCCTGGACGCCACCAGCGGAAATACCGGTATCGCCTACGCCATGGTGGCGGCGGCGCGCGGGTACAAGGTCAGGCTCTGCCTGCCGCAGAACGCCTCGCCGGAGCGCAAGAAAATCCTCCATGCCTATGGCGCTGAGATGGTGCTGACGGACCCCGGCCAAGGGTCGGACGGCGCGATCCGCGAGTGCCGCAGGATCTATGAAGCGGACCCGGACCGCTATTACTACCCCGATCAATACAACAACCCGGCCAACTGGAAGGCGCACTTTGAATCCACCGGGCTCGAGATCATCGAGCAGTCGGCCGGGCGTCTAACGCACTTCGTTGCCGGCATGGGCACCAGCGGCACGTTTATGGGCGTCTCGCGGCGACTCAAGCGAGACCTGCCTCACGTGCAATGCATCTCCATGCAGCCGGCCACGGGCTTTCACGGCCTTGAGGGCTTGAAGCACATGCCCACGGCGATCGTGCCCGGGATTTACGACTCCACATTGGCCGACGAAAATGTTTGGATCGAGACCGAGGATGCCTATAAAATGGTACGGCGGGCGGCGCGCGAAGAAGGCGTGCTGATCGGCATCTCGGCCGGCGCCAACCTGGTGGCGGCGCGCAGGCTGGGGCGCAAGCTGGCCGGTCGCGGCGAGCCCGGCGTGATTGTGACGGTGCTGTGCGACGGCGCCGACAAGTATCTGAGCGAACATTTTTGGAACGACGACGAAGACTAACCGAGTATGTTGAAGATTGAAGCGCAGCCCTGGGCTGCGATGGTGGAACATGGCCGCGCCTGTTTTCCCCGCGAGTGCTGCGGCATCATGCTGGGCAGCGTGGTGGATGATCCGGCGCGCGTGTGTACCGTCGCCATCCCGTGCACCAACGCCTATCAGGGCGATCAGAAAGACCGCTTCGAACTCAACCCCAAAGACCAACTGGCCGCTGACCGCCGCGCGCGGGAACTTGGCCTCTCCGTCATCGGCTTCTTTCATTCGCACCCGAACGAGGACGCCTATTTTTCCTCTACCGATCTCAAACACTCCTGGCCCTGGTATTCCAACGTTGTGATGTCGATCCGCAACGGCGAGTTCTCGCACGCCAAAGCGTTCATCGCCAACCAGGACCAGTCGGCCGCCGATCCTGAAGAACTGCAACACGACTAGAACAACACTCA
>JAYTKJ010000503.1:0-5329 GCA_043730365.1 Acidobacteriota bacterium
TGCTACTTCAGAGTCTTCCGCAGCCAATCGATCATGGGCTGCTTGTAAGTGTGGAAGCGCGGATCCTTCTCCCAATTCATCAGGCCATGGACGCCATCCTGTACGGTGATCAGCTCCACCGGAATGCCGTGCTTGCGGAATAACTCCACGTGCAGCTTGGCCTGTTCATACGGGACCGCTGCGTCCAGGGTGCCGTGAATCACCAGGAACGGCGGCGTCTTCTTACTCAGGTAAGTGTGGGGCGAGGCTTCGCTGAGCTTGGCCTTGGCGGCGGCATCGTATTGGTCGATCAGAAAGAACCCCTGTATGTTGCGATCCATTGGCTTGCCCTCGAACTTACGGGCGACGAACATGTCCATGTCAATGGGGCCATAGAAACAGACTACGCCGGCGACACCCACGTCATTCTTTGCGCCCACCAGATTCACCAGATGCCCGCCGGCCGATTCGCCCATCAGCACGATCTTCTTCGGATTGACGTGATACTGCTTGGCGTTCTTCTTGACCCAGGCCACCGCGGCTTCCACGTCAACACGCGCAGCCGGATATGGATGCTTGGGCGCCAGACGGTAGTCGATCGTGAACCACGCCATCCCCGTCTGGTCGAGAACGGGGAACAGCGCGGTTACAAAATTGACGGTCTTGTGGCCCGCGACCCAGCCGCCGCCATGCACCAGAATCACTGCGGGAAACGGCCCTTTCCCCTCAGGAATGTGGGCATCGAGCTTCAGGCTTTCGCCGCCTGGCGCAGAATATTCAATGTCGGAAGTGACTTTGTATGGACCACCGGCAGCGAGAAGCGAACCGGCCAGAAGAGCGAAGACGGCTAAGAGCATAGACCAGCATCGTACCGCAACCGGGCGGCCTGCGCTCACTCGCGCAGAGCGATCACCGGATTGATGCGGGTGGCGCGGCGGGCCGGCAGGTAGCAGGCGCCAATGCACAACAGAGCCATGAGCGCGCAGCCACCGCCGAGTAACACGGGGTCTGTAAAGCTCACGCGCGTCAGGTCGGCAAAGCCCTTCAAGTACCCGTGAAGCACGCGCTCAACCAAGAGGGCGAGCCCAAGACCAAGACCCGCGCCGACGGCCAAGAGCGCCAGACCCTCGCGCAACACCAGCCGCATCACCTGTCCGCCCCTGGCTCCTAATGCGACGCGAATGCCGATCTCACGCGTGCGCAGCGCCACGGCATACGCGGTTACGCCCGCCAACCCTACCGCCGACAACAGCAGCCCAAACAATCCGATGCCGCCGTAGACGGCGAAGGTCTCCTTGACCAGCGCCATCGTGCGGTCCGAAGATTCCTGCACGGAATTGGCGTTGAAGACCGTAAGACCGGCGTGGCGCGCAGTGATAGCGGTCCGTGCGGCATCGAGCACCGGAGCGCCGGGCGCGACCCGGACCACCAACGTCCACCCCTCCGTCCGCATCTGCCCAAGGCGCGACGGCGTAAGCGGCAGAAAGATCGCTGCCCCGGCATCGGGCTGCAGCAACTGGGTGCGGAAGTCCTTGACCACACCGGCCACCTGATGCTGCTCGCGCGGCTCATGGTCACCGAGGTGCACTTCGAGCGGCTGACCCACCGGGTCGCCCGCCGGCCACAACTCGCTGGCCAAGGCCTGATTGATCAACACGGCCGTGGCCCCGTCACGATGGTCTGCCGGCAGCAGCGTGCGGCCTTGCAAAATGGGGATACCGAGCGTGGCGAAGTATCCTTCGCCGATGTGAAGCGAGGCAACGCGCACGGTTTGCTTGCTTCCCCTGGTGGAGACTCGCATGGAGCCCACCCCCGCCATAGCCGCTGGAGTGTTCTCCGCCAGCGCAGCGGATCTGACACCGGCGCTTTCGGCCACCTCGCCAGGCAATTTGGCGAGTAGATCCGCAGCGGCGCCCGGCGTGAACCCATCCCGCAGCGGATCGATGGAGATTGTGCCCAAGCCGGCGGGTTCGAAACCCAGATCGAGACGCGCCGCGCTTCGCAGGCCGAACAACATGTAGCCGCACAACAGGAGCAAGCAAAGCGCCGCGGCCACTTGCTGAAGGATCAATTGGTTGCGCGTGCTGAACCAGCGATAGTGGGGCAGAGCCGGATCGGTGGCCGATTTCAGGGCGGCCGACACGCCGATCCGCGAGACCTGCCAAGCCGGGATCAGCCCGCAGAGCAGAGTACAGAACAGGGCGGTGCCGAACGTAACCAACAGGCCGTCGAAGCCCATGGCAAAGTCGACCCGCGAGTAGCCCGGCAGCATGTCAACCATTTTGGTGGAGCGCTGCAGCGAGTAAATGGTGAGGCCCAGCCCCAGCGCGGCTCCGGCGACGGAAAGCAGCAGGCTCTCGGTGAGCAGTTGCCGCACGATCCGGCCGCGCCCGGCTCCCAGCGCCGCCCGCACCGCTACTTCCGGTCGCCGAGAGGCCGCGCGCGCGAGCATCATTGCGCCGACGTTAGCGCAGGCGATCCACAGCGTCAAAATAGCGATGGCCCCAGGCAAGCCGACTACCAGAGGCACCATGGAATCCGGCACCGCAAACACCCGCGCGCCCGGCATGAGTTGGAGGCGATGCTGCTTGTTGGGCTTCGGCTGAGGATCAAGGTGGCGCATTTGCGAATCGAGGATCTCTTCGGCGCGCTTTTTGCTGACCCCGCCGCGCAGACGTCCGGCGATCTGGAATGCGTTGACCTTGCTCGACGCGACCGGAGTCTCGGTAAAGCCTTGCGCCGTAGCGGGAATCCAGACGTCTGCAGCGGCGATCAGCGGCGAGGATCCGGCAAAGCCGGGCGGGGCGATGCCGGTGATCTCGACCGGTTGGCCGTTGAGTTGGACCTGGCGGCCCAGCGTATCGGGTTGCTCACCGAAGCGAGTCTGCCACAGCCGATGACTGATGACCGCCGGCGTCAAGCGTGACGGGTCCGCCTCGACGCCGCTGAAGCCGCGGCCACGGAACATGCTGATGCGCAACACGTCAAAGTAGTTCGGCGCGGAGAGTTGGCCCCAGATTCGCTCGCTGGCTCCCCCGGCCGTCGCGCGAAAGCCAAACGGCACGCGGGGCATGTAGGCCGTGAGTTCAGCGAAGGGGCTCTGGGGTGACTCGCGCAAGTGTTGGTAGCTGGGATAGGAAACCGCCTGCATCGCGCCGACAACCTTCTCAGGCGCGGCGATGCCCTCGACGTTGCGAAAGAGGGTGGACGAGAACGTCATGTAGATGGGGAGAACTGTGCCGATGCCGATGGCAAAGCTCAAGGCCGCGCAAACAGCGAACCATTTGGAGCGGCGCAAGGTGCGGCAGGCGTAGCGCACGTCGGCGGCGAATTCCGAGCCGTGTTGGACCAGCGCACCCCAGGCGAGGCTGGCAACCAGACGCACGGCGGATCTGGGGCTCGGGGCATCGGCGAGCATCCAAGCGGAGGCGTCGCGCAGTTCGGGGCCGTGCGCGCGCTGGAATTCGGCCGGGTAGCGATCAATCAGCCAGCGCGAAAGCCGCGCGGACCAGTCCTGCTTCGGGCTCATGCTTCCGCCTTTCTCACCCGTGCTTCCACGAAATTGACTAGTTCCCGAAGCCTCGATAGTTCCGCCGACAGCACCGCATGCCCGAACGGCGTGAGCCGGTAGTAACGCCGGCGCGCGTCGTCCAGATCCGGCCCCGGGCGATCTGCGATTTCGGTCTCGGAAATCAGTTCCTCATTGAGAAGCTTCTTGATTGCGCCGTAAAGCGTTGCAGGCCAAAGACGAAGCTTACCTTGGGTTCGTTCATTCACCTGCTGCATGATGGCGTAGCCATGCTGGTCACCGTCGGCCAGCACGGCGAGGATGTGGAACCAATTAGTTCGCAAGGGTATAAGGGATTGTGGGCTGCGGGTCGCGAGTGACTCCATACTTCATATATATCATGACTAATATATAAATCAAGTCATATCTTTGGCGGCTTTGATAGACTGCTATCTCCCGCCTATGGAAGAGGAAGTGCTGGGCCTCCGCGCGCGCGTCGAGGAACTCGAACAACGCTTGGCAGAGGTGGAGAAGCGCGTGGGCATCCGGCCGTCGGCTCAAGCTCCACCATTCCCTAATCCTCGTTTTCCCGCCGCCTGGGCCTCCTCCTCTCCCGGTCTTGGAGCCGGAACCGGTGGCCCCGGCCGCCGCGCGCGAGGCCCCCGTCGCCGATAACGTCGAAACCAAAGCGGGTCTGGTATGGGTGAACCGCATCGGCGCGATCACCGTGATCCTCAGCGTCGCCTTTGGCTTCAAGTACGCCGTTGACAACGAATGGATTGGCCCGGGTGGCCGGGTGATGCTGGGCCTGCTGGCGGGCGCCATCGCGCTCTTTGCGGGGGACAAATTGTGGCAGCGGAGCCATCGCGCGTTCGCCCAGGGAATTACCGCTCTCGGCGTGGCCATTTTCTACCTTTCGTTCTACGCCGCCATCAGCTCTACAGTTTGATTCCACAAACTGTGGCCTTCGCCGGCGCGGTGGTCACGACGGCGGCGGCCGGCGCGCTGGCGCTGCGCTATGACGCGAGGGCGATCGCGATACTTGCCTTGCTGGGCGGGTATCTTTCGCCGGCCCTGGTCGCTTCGAATGAGCCAAACGATCGCTTCTTCGGCGGCTACATTTTCGTTCTCAACGACATCGCTCTGACGCTGGTCCGGCGCGAGCGATGGTTCGCCGTGCAGATGATTGCCGTCGCCGCAACGCTCGTACTCTTTTTCGCCTGGATCGAGAACGCCGGTCACCGTCTCACACCGATGGAAGGCAGCCTCTTCGTCGCGCTACAGTTTGCCATCTTCGCGTTCTCTCCGTTCTTCAGCATCCGCGCCGCGGCGGCGGTGCCTTCTATGTTGGGGGTCGCCTATCTATGCGGGCAATACGCTTCGCCCGCCTACTGGACGTGGGCCGCTCTCATCGCGATCATCGGCCTGGCTCTGGCCTGGCCCGATGGTGACGACCGGCTGCTCTTGTCCTCCTTCGCCGGCTGGGCCGTCGGCTTTTTCGCATGGGACCCCGAAGTAGCCTCGCACGGATCGATCTTCGCCGGGCTCTTCGCCGGTTTTCTCCGCTACCTGGGTGCAACGACGTTGGGTGCGGCTCTTTTAGATTTTGCCCATTTTTCGCGGTGCATCTCTCTTCGATTCTGCAACTTGCCAGGTATGGCGATCCGCTCCATGAGCGCGTGCAGGTTTTGCCAAAACTCCCTCCCGCGTCAGTGATTTTCGGCGTGCAGGCCGGGCCGCCATCGCCCGACCCGCGAGGTATCGAAGAATTGTGCGGTTATCCCCCCTCATTCATGCAGTGTGAGCGCTCCGCGCCCCTGCTATCCGATTGACATATCGCGC
>JAYTKJ010000504.1:0-8693 GCA_043730365.1 Acidobacteriota bacterium
AGATGAGCAACTACCCCCTGCGCCGTGGCTACAAACGCTCGCCACCCATCGACTTCTCCGCTGCCATCAGAATCGTTAAGTGACGAGTATTGCGGCTAGGCCAGCTCTTCCAGCACGCTCTCGCCGCGAGATCCATCGCCGTTGGTCCACTGCCACACTTCATGAAGCCGGAGCTTTTCACCCGCCAGTTGCTGCGGCGTTGTCACGCACCGGCCCGTCCGCGGCGTCCCGGTTGGGCCCAGTTGCAGGTACCTGATGTCGAGTTTGCCTTCGGCGTCCACGCTCGCCACCAATGATCCGAATCGCACCGCATCCGAGTGGTACACGCTCCACACTCGCGCCCCGTCCTGCCGATACTCGAAGATTTGTCCCGGCCGCATGTCACCGTTAGGCGTGTTGGAGATCACCTGAAGCCGCCGGCCGTCGTAAATCTGTGGCGCTGGCCCGGTGCCCGGCGGGGGTGGCTCCTCTGGCGCCGCAAACCCATGCGCAAACGTGAAGGCGAACCGGTTCGGCCCGGGCCCACGCAGCCGCTCCAGCCGCGCCATGCCTTCCTCTACGGTGGGAATGTGGCCAGCCGGGACCCACCAGAGCGCCTGGTGCGCCTGCGTGGGTTTTTCAAACCACCGATGCCGCTCGCCGAAAACGCCGGCATGCCCTGAGCGATAGACGAAGCTCTTCAGCGCTTCCAGACTCGCCCACGTCGACATGTTCACCAGGACGTAGGGATCCTCGGAAGCCCGGATCGAGGTGGCATCACCGGTCGCATCCTGCAGCCTCCAGATAAATCCCGGACTCTCGTCGGCCAAGGCGTTGATGGCGGGAACCTGCTCATGAAACTCCGCCATCGCGGGGCTATGCGCCGGCGCAATCGCCCGGGCCAAGTTGATCTGTGCCAGCTGCCAGTGCGTCATTGGTTAGTGATTGTGCCTCGGGATATCCTCACCCACATTGTGATAATTCACCGCAAACTCCAGGCAGCCGCCCGTGGACAACTGGCCCACGTGCGCGCGATAAAATTCCTGCCACGGCGTCTGGCTCGGCGGATACTCGATCTTCAACGCCGCTCGCCGCCGCGCGATCTCCTTGTCGGAAATCAGCATGTCCACCCGCCGCGTGTTCAGATCCACCTTCAACTTGTCACCCGTTTCGAGGATCGCCAGATTGCCGCCGATCGCCGACTCCGGCGACGCATTCAAAATCGATGGACTGGCCGACGTCCCACTTTGCCGCCCGTCCCCGATACACGGCAACTGGTTCACGCCCGCCTGAATCAACGCGTCCGGCGGCTGCATATTCACCACCTCGGCCGCGCCCGGATATCCCACCGGCCCAACGCCGCGCACCACCAGGATGCAGTGCGCGTCGATATTCAACGAAGCGTCGTTGATGCGTTCATGATAGTCCTCCGGTCCCTCAAACACAATGGCGCGTCCCACGAAGCAGTTCTCGCTCCCCGGCGTCGCCAGGAACCGCGCCTGGAACTCTTCGCCAATCACCGACGTCTTGATCAGCGCCGCGTCAAACAGATTCCCGCCCAGCACCAGGAAGCCCGCGTTCTTCATCAGCGGATTATCGTAGGTCCGGATCACGTCGCGGTCGAGAGACTCTTGACCCGCATAGTTCTCGCCAATCGTCTTGCCCGTCACCGTCATCGCGCCCGTACGAATCTTGCCCACCTTGATCAACTCACCAAACACCGCCGGCACGCCGCCCGCCCGATAGTAGGACTCGGCCAGATACTTGCCCGCCGGCTGCAGATTCACCAGCAGGTCAACCTCATGCCCCACCGTCTCCCAATCCTTGATGTTGAGCTCGACGCCCATATGCCGCGCGATCGCAATCAGATGGGGCGGGGCATTCGTGGAACCTCCGATGGCCGAGTTCACCACAATGGCATTCTCAAAAGCCTCGCGCGTCAGGATCTTGGACGGCCGCAAATCTTCATGCACCATCTCCACAATCCGCCGGCCCGTCTCATAGCCATACTGTGCGCGTTCGCGGTTCGGCGCCGGAATCGCGGCGCAGCCGGGGAGCGACATGCCTAACGCTTCGGCCAGCGAATTCATCGTCGTCGCCGTGCCCATCGTATTGCAATGCCCCGCGCTCGGCACCGAGGCCGCCACCATCGCCATGAAGCCCGGCAGATCGATCTCGCCGCCGGCAAGCAGTCTCCTCGCGTCCCAAAGCGCCATGCCTGAACCGGCCAGTTCGCCTTTGTAATAGCTGTTGAGCATCGGCCCGCCCGAGTACACAATCGCGGGAATGTTCACGGTGGCAGCCGCCATCAGACACGCGGGCGTGGTCTTGTCGCAGCCGGTGGTGAGCACCACGCCATCGAGCGGATAGCCATGCAGGATCTCGACAATCCCCATGTAGGCCAAGTTCCGGTCAATCGCCGCCGTCGGCCGCCGGCACGACTCCTGAATCGGGTGTACCGGGAAAACGAACGGCACGCCGCCCGCGTCGCGAATGCCATCGCGCACGCGCTTCTCCAGGTCCAGGTGATGCCGATTGCAAGGTGAAAGATCGGAGCCCGTCTGCGCGATCCCAATGATCGGCTTGCCCGATTGCATCTCGTCTTGGGTGATTCCGTAGTTCGGATAACGCTCGATATAGATCGAGGTCATGTGCGGATTGTTCGGATTATTGAACCACGCGCGCGAACGCAACAGACCTTTGACTTCGGCGGCGGCTTTCCCCGCCACATCTTTAGATGAGGGCATAGACCCTCTATTTTAGTTCTAAGCGCCGCTGTTGCCCCGCCCCATCCCTCGATACACGAAACCCAGCTCCCGCATCCGCGCCGGATCGTACACGTTGCGACCGTCCACCAACACCGGAGTTCGCATGATCCCCCGCACCTTTTCCATGTCGATCTGTTTGTACTCGTTCCACTCGGTGCACATCACCACCGCATCGGCGCCGGTGGCCACTTCGTAGGCGTTGCTCCGCACATCGAGATCCGGCATGATTCGCGCAATCCCATGCGCCGCCACCGGGTCGCAGGCTCGGATCGTCGCGCCTGCCGCTTGCAACCCCTGAATGATTTCGACAGCCGGTGCGTCGCGCAAATCGTCGGTATTCGGCTTGAACGCCAGGCCCCAAATGCCGATCACCTTGCCCGTGAGGTTGCTGCCGCCCAACGCCGCCTTAACCTTCTCCACCACCTGCACGCGTTGATGTTTGTTGATCTCCATCACCGATTCAAGCAACTGTGGATGCTTGGAGTTGGTGCGCGCCATATGCGCCAGCGCCTTCACGTCTTTAGGGAAACACGAGCCGCCATAGCCCAGACCCGCATCGAGAAATGAGCGCCCGATGCGCGTGTCATAACCCATGCCGGCGGCCACTTCTTTTACGTCGGCGCCCAGCGCGTCGCAGATATTGGCAATCTCGTTGATGAAGGAAATCTTGGTGGCCAGAAACGCATTGGAGGCGTACTTGATC
Source organism: Acidobacteriota bacterium (assembly GCA_043730365.1). Classification (GTDB taxonomy): domain Bacteria; phylum Acidobacteriota; class Terriglobia; order Bryobacterales; family Bryobacteraceae; genus VFZP01. The sequence continues at coordinate 3,451 of JAYTKJ010000504.1, forward strand.
ATCTCAGCCGTGCGCAGATCGGTCACCACCATGGGCGCGCGCAGCGGCAAATGCAGGTCAGCCACGCGGTGCGCCGCTGCTTTGTCCAGTGAGCCCAGCACGATGCGCGCCGGGTTGAGAAAATCCTGAATGGCGGAACCCTCGCGCAAAAACTCGGGGCAGGAAACCACGCTGAACGGGATCGGCTTCGGCTGCGTCGCGCGCACGATATCGGCCACCCAGTCGCCCGTGCCCACCGGCACCGTCGACTTGTTCACGATAACCAGCGGCGCTTTCATGCGTCGCGCTACTTCCTCGGCCGCCGCCCGCACGTACTGCAGATCCGCCTCGCCGTCCACGCCTTCCGGAGTGCCCACCGCGATAAAGACAAACTCGGCTCCGTCCAACGCCTCGTCGTAGGAGGTGGTAAACCGCAACCGTCCCGCCTCGACGTTACGCTTGACCACTTCGTCCAGGCCCGGCTCGTAAATGGGAAGTTGCCCCGCCTTCAGATTCTTGATTCTCTCGGCATTGAGATCGAGAGCCGTCACCCGGTTCCCCAGATCCGAAAAGCAAGTCCCTGTCACCAGGCCGACATACCCCGCCCCCACCACGCAAATGTTATGCAAAATGTTCTCCTACTGATCCAGCCAGCTCAACGTCGTCTTTGAGACCATCTCTGCTGCGTCCCAATGTGCCCAATGCCCCGCCTTGGGAATTGTCACCAAAGTCCAGGGCCCATCCACCCATTGCCACGTGCCGTTCAACGCTCCGGGCAGCAACGCCCGATCGTCCAGCCCGTGGAACTGCAAAACTCGAGTTCGCACTTGGGGTAGGTCCGGTTCTGCATAGGGCTCGCGGGGATAATTACGCTTATAGTAGCTTAACATTGCAGGAATGCTTGACTTACGAAAGGCCTCTACGTACCGGGACCGTTGGTCTGCCGGCGCCCATTCCGCTAGCTTCTCCGGCGACAGCTTCGTGTGCGCCTCCGGCTGCTGAAAGTTCCTGGCGTATTCGCTGTTCTTTCGCTGCTCAGGATTCCCCGCCAACTCCCGCGCCAACCCGCGCGGATGCGGCAGATTCACAATCACCAGTTTGTCCACCACCTGGGGCGCGAACATCGCCACGCTCCACGCCACCGCGCCGCCCCAATCGTGCCCCATCACCACCGCCCGCTCTCGTCCCGCGTGTTTTATCACCGCCACCGCATCGCCTACCAGCAACTGCATCGCGTAGTTGTCCACGCCCTCCGGCTGGCCCGATAAGTTGTAGCCGCGCTGATCCATCGCCACTACCCGATACTTCTTTGAGAACGCCTCCATCTGGTGCCGCCACGAAAACCAGAAATCCGGGAACCCGTGAATCATCAGAATCAACGGCGCGTCCTTCGGTCCCAACACCGCATAATGAATCTTCACGCCGCCGGAATCGGCGAAATGATGCTCGACCTGGTCAAAAATATCCCGCACTTGGGACCTCCCTTCGGGCATCGAAAAGACGAGGCAGGCGGCCAGGACGGCCGTGCGCCGTATACTGTTACAGAAGACACATGTCACAAGCCATCATTAGCACAGCCGAAGCCCTCTCTGCGTCAGTCGCAGCCGCGCGCCAGCGGCTGGACGCGCACACGCGCGAAATCGTCAACTGGCACTTCTCGCCCGAAACCGGCTGCCCGTTCTGGTTGGACTATGCCGCCAAACTCGGCTGGAATCCGCGCCAGGAAATCAAGTCCTACAACGATCTCGACAAGTTCCCGCCTTTCCAGGACGAGTGCCTCCGCGGCGGCCCCGTGCGCCAGTGGATTCCGCGGGGCCTCGCCGGCCAACCCGTCTACGTTTTCGAGACCGGCGGCTCCACCGGCGTGCCAAAGTCGCGCGTGCAGATGAACGATTTCCGCATCGACTACGAGAACTTCTCCGACACCTTGCCCGATGAATTCTTCCCCAAAGGAGCGGACTGGATCAGTGTTGGTCCCTCAGGTCCGCGCCGCCTTCGCCTCGCCGTGGAGCACTTGGCCCAACATCGTAAAGGGATCTGCTTTACGGTTGATCTCGATCCTCGCTGGGTTATCAAGCTCATCAAGTGGGGCGAGATTCAAATGGCCGAGCGCTACAAGCAGCACGTCGTCGATCAATCGCTCACCATCATGAAGGCGCATCCGAACATCAAGTGCATGTTCACTACGCCCAAACTCCTGGAAGCCATTTGTGAAAAAGTGTCGCTTGAAAAACTCGGCATCACCGGCATTTTCTGCGGTGGCACGGAGATGACGCCGCAGTTCCACCGCTTCGCTGTCGAAGAACTCCTCGGGCCCAATATCCACTTTGCTCCCACCTACGGCAACACACTGATGGGCCTCGCCGTCAGCAAAAAGCCGACGGTCGCCGACAACTGGGCCATCATCTATTACCCGCCTTCGCCGCGCGCGATGCTCGAAGTGGTTGACCCGGACGACAACAATCGTCTCGTCGGCTACGGCGAGACCGGCCGCGTCCGCCTCACCACGCTCACCAAGGAGACGTTCGTCCCCCGCTTCATGGAGCGTGACGAATGTGAACGCGAAGCCCCTTGCGAACAGTTCCCGTGGGATGGCGTGCGCAACGTCAGGCCCTACTCGCGCTTCAAGACGTCAGTGGTCGAAGGAGTCTACTAGCCAATGAATCCGTCTCCCGTTTCCGCTTGTTACCGAGCCGCTTGTTACCGAGCCGTGACTGCCAGGGAGCGGTCCCTCGGAGAGAAAATCTAACCCATGCTCCACCTGCCCATCCTTCGCAAAGGCCGCCCCTACTACAGCGTCGATTCTATCGTCACCAATCACCATCGCACCGGCGAGCCGCTCGTCCGCATCTCCATGGCCAACGCCGGCCTCATCCGCCGCGATCTGCTGGACCTGCCCGAAATCGCCTCCATGCTGAGCGGCTTCACCTGCGCCGAGACCATCCGTCTCTGCGAAAAGGCCTCGCAGCATTTCCTGAACGACACGCTGCTGCTGGGCGACGCTGAGCAATCTCCGCAGGACTACATCGAGCAAACCTCGGCCACCACCGGCTCGCCCTGGATCATGGTCCGCCGCAACATGGAAAAAATCGCCGGCGTCATGTCGAACATGTCCGGCGTCCTGCGCGGCCTCACGCGCAATCTCGATCTTTCGATCCTTGATCGCGGCCACGGCGAAGCCAATGGCGCCGTCGTCAGCTACTTCCGCCGCGGAGATTCGCTCGGCGTCGTGCTGCCCTCCAATTCGCCCGGCGTCCATTCTCTCTGGGTGCCGGCCTTTGCCCTGAAGTGTCCGCTCGTGCTCAAGCCCGGCGGGTCCGAGCCCTGGAGCCCCTACCGCATCATCCAGGCTTTCATCCGCGCCGGTGCGCCGCCCGAGGCTTTCAGCTACTACCCAACCGCTCACGCCGGCGCTGGCGAAATCCTCCGTGGCTGCGGCCGCGCCATGGTCTTCGGTGACGTCTCCACTACCAAGCTCTACGCCAAGGATCCGCGAGTCGAGCTCCACGGACCGGGCTGGAGCAAGATCACCATCGGTGAAGATCTCATCGATCGCTGGCCGGAGTACATCGATATCATCGCCGCCTCGATCTGCGAAAACTCGGGCCGTTCCTGCGTCAACGCCTCGGGCGTGTGGGTGCCCCGCCACGGCCGCGCCATCGCCGAAGCCCTGGCCAAGCGAGTCTCCACAATCGCCCCGCGCAAAGCCGACGATCCCGCCGCCGAAATCTCTCCGTTTGCCGACGCCGGCGTCGCCGCGCGCATCAGCGCTCTCGTTGACCAGGGGCTCGCCGAGCCCGGCGCCGAAGAACTCACCGCCCAGCGCCTCGTCGAATTCGATGGCTGCTCTTACCTGCTGCCCACCATCGTTTACGTCGATTCGCCCCAGCACCCGCTCGCCAATAAAGAATTCCTCTTCCCGTTTGCCAGCGTCGTTGAAGTGGATCAACGCGAGGTCCCCGAGATCATGGGCCAGACGCTGGTGCTCACCGCCATCACGAATGACGAAAAATTCCGCCGCCGCCTGCTGGCTTCGCAGCACATCGGCCGCCTGAACCTGGGCCCGCTGCAAACCAATCGCATTGTCTGGGATCAGCCTCACGAAGGCAATCTCTTCGATCACCTCTACGCCCGCCGGGCCTTCCAGATGGCCTCGGCCTGAGCCGTGACCAAAGGGAGCGGTCGTTGAAGATCCTCAGCATCACCGCCGGAGCCGGCCACATGTACTGCGGCTCCTGCCTGCGGGACAACAACCTCGCCGCCGCCCTGCGCACCCAAGGTCACGACGTTATCCTCCTCCCGCTCTACACGCCCACCCGCACCGATGAGCCCAACGCCAGCCGCCCCGGCCGCATCTTCTTCGGCGGCATCAGCGTCTACCTTGAACAACTCTCGCCCCTCTTCCGCAACTCCCCCAAATTCCTCGACAAGCTGTGGGACCTCCCCTCGGTCATCTCCCTCTTTGCCGGCCGCGGCGTCGAAGTCGATCCCAAGCCCCTCGGCGCCCTCACCGTGTCCATCTTAGAGGGCGCGGCCGGCCATCAGCACAAGGAGATCGATAGCCTCATCGAGTGGCTCTCGCATGAGCCCAAGCCCGATCTCATCACGCTCCCCTACACGCTCCTCATCTCACTCGCCAAGCCGCTCAAGCGGCTCACCGGCTGCCCCATTGTCTGCACGCTACAAGGCGAAGAACTGTTTCTCGAAGCCTTGATCGAGCCATACCGCACCCAAGCCCTCGCCCTCATCCGCGCCCAGATTCCAGAGGTCGATGGCTTCATCGCCGTCAGCCAATACGGCGCGCGATTCATGTCCGGCTACTTAGGCATTCCCCCGGCGAAGTTATTCACCGTCCCCCTGGGCATTCCGCTTGAAGGTCACTCGCTCCAGCGCCGCACCCGCAACCCGCACCGCACCATAGGGTTCCTGGGCCGCATCGCACCGGAGAAAGGGCTGCACATACTCGCCGATGCCTACAAGTTACTGCGGGACCGCCCGGGTCTCGGTGCGCTCCGCCTCGAAGCCGCCGGATACCTGCCGCCGGAAAAGAAACCTTACCTCGCGTCCATCGAGGCGAAGTTCAAGGCCTGGGGCATCCCGAACGAGTTCCGCTACTGGGGCGAAGTAACGAAGGAGCAGAAGCCCCGCTTCCTCCAGAACGCCGACGTCTTCTCCATGCCCGCGACTTACGACGAGCCCAAAGGCCTCACCATCCTCGAAGCCATGGCCAACGGGGTCCCCGTCGTCCAACCCCGCCGCGGCTC
>JAYTKJ010000505.1:0-45532 GCA_043730365.1 Acidobacteriota bacterium
CGCACATCGGCAGCTATTCGGCCCTGCAATGGCGCCCGGAGCAACATCTGGAAGGCGGATACATCGTGTCTCATCAAGTGCGCCGCCAGGCCAGGAAGAATCTGCGGGTTTGGCTTTCGGATGGCAGCGACGATATCGAAAATCCGGCCGGGAGTTGGCCGCTGAACAACATTGAGCTGGCCAATGCTCTCAAGATGAAGGACTACGATTTCCATTTCCGTTTCGGCGAGGGAAGTCACGCGATCGCGCAGGGCGCGATGGACCTGCCTGAGTCGCTCGCCTGGCTTTGGCGCGGCTATGACGCGGCCCAAACCGCCCAGACCTACGAGATGGAAGAGGCCGAGCGCGCCAAGCCGCTGTTTCGCGTTCGGGTCGCTAATCGGGACGCCTGGTGAGGCGCCGCCAAGTGCTCTTCCGGATACCGGCCGCATGCGCGGTGATGCTCTATGCCCGGGAACTGAGCCAAGCTCAACAGCCCGCACCCAATCTAAGGAGTTTCTTTGAGCAGCGGCTATCTGCCAAAGCCGGCACGGCTCCACCATCTTATGAGGCCCTACTCGCCGTGATTGACACGATTGGCACGAGCACGGCTACCGATATTCAGTCCACGTTGCGCCTGCTGAGTCTGGCATTGCAGAGCACTACACCCAATCTTCCCGTTGAGGCAGCGTTCGCATATTTCGCGATCGCCAATCGCTCCGACGGCGGAGTGCTTCTTCGGGATCGCGTTCCGGAGCTGGCGGCCTTGATGGCGAGCTCTGATGACCGCCTTCGTGGCGCCGCCGTTACGATACTCCGGCGCTTGACCCAGTCGATTCCCGGCGCGACACTTCCACCGATGATGAACGAACTCCGGAATGCCAGCCGGCCCAATTTAGTGAAGGCGGAAATCGTTCGAACATTGCTGGAGTCGTCCAAGCGAAATGATGCACAGGTCCTCAGGTCGGTTGAAACCTACCTTTACCTGGAGGCAGATCCGCCAGTGAAGGTTGCCAATCTGCTGGCGATCGCCGCGAATCGGGTCAAAACGCCCGCCATCGCTGGCTACGCGATCAGTGCACTCACGGACAAGGACAAGCATGTCCAACTGGCGGCAATCCAAACCGTCTATTCACTGGGTGCGGATGTGCGGGATCAATCTCGATCTATCGTCAGCAAGCTGGCGCGCGATCCGGGTGTGGATCAAGCGGTGCGATCCATGGCCGAGAGAGCGCTTCAAGGCAAGCTGACTGTTCCGTAGCACGTCCTCCGTCCGTGATCTATACTCGACCTGAATGGAGCAGACTTTGCCAGACTTCAGAACGCTATCCCGCCGCGCCTTCGCCACTTCGGCCATCGCCGCGCCGTTTGCGGCCCGCGCGCAAGAGAATCCGTTGCGGGCCCGAGTCAAGATCGATACTGAGCGCGTCATCGGAGAGATCGATCCGATGATCTACGGCAATTTCGCCGAGCATCTCGGCCGCTGCATCGACGGCGGAATTTTTGAAGAGGGCCACCAGCTCTCGGACGCCCGCGGCTATCGCAAAGATGTGTTTGAGGCCGCCGGCAAACTCAACGTGACACAATTGCGCTGGCCCGGCGGTAACTTCTCGTCCAACTACCACTGGAGGGACGGCATCGGTCCGCGCGACAAACGGCCGCCGCGTTTGGAGATGGCCTGGGGCACGGTGGAGAGCAATCGTTTCGGTACGCACGAATTCCTCGAGTATGCCGAAATGCTGAAGACCGAACCCTACGTCTGCGTCAATCTGGGCACGGGCTCCTGGACCGACGCCCAGCAGTGGGTGGAGTACGTCAATTCTTCCGCCGACACGGCCATGACGCGGCTCCGCAAAGAGAACGGCCGCGCCAATCCTTGGAAGGTGAAGTATTGGGGGCTGGGCAATGAGATGGACGGGCCTTGGCAGATGGGCCACCGGAGTGCGGACGACTACGGCAAGTTCGCCTTGGAAGCCGCCAAGCTCATGCGCTGGACCGACCCGAACATCAAGCTGATCGCCGCCGGGTCTTCACACTTTGCGCAGGGCATCGATTGGGTAGGTTGGAACCGCACCGTGCTCGAACACCTGAAGAATCACGTCGACTATCTGGCCGTTCACCTCTACGTCGGTAACCGGGAGAACGACTATTACGAATTCGTGGCCAGCTCCCGCGATCTGGATAATCGCACCAAGACCACCGAAGGCGTTATTGACGCGGCGATGTCGGATATGCGCGTTCCCCGCAAGATCCACATCGCCTGGGACGAGTACAACGTCTGGTATCGCGCGCGCGGCAACAAGGAACGCGGCCGCCGGATTCTGGAAGAGCGCTACAATCTGGAGGACGCGCTGGTCATCGCTACCTTCCTCAATTCATTCATCAACCACGCGCACATCGTGAAGATGGCTAACATGGCCCAACTGGTAAATGTGATCGCTCCGATCTTCACCAATGAAACCGGGCTTTTTCTGCAAACGATTTTCTATCCGCTGCAACTGATTGCCAACAACTGCAAAGGCAAGGCCCTGGCGTTGTTCGTGGACTCGCCCACGTACGACAGTAAGCGCTTCGGGCCGGTCTCCTATCTGGACTCTTCGGCTTCGCTGGACGGCAACACGCTCGCGCTCAGTCTGGTGAACCGCCACAAGGATCAGCCGCTCGACGCCGAGTTTGAGCTTCAGGATAAGACCTTTGCCGGCCCCGTCGAGATTTCCGAAGTTAACGGCCCCGGCATCAAGGCCGAGAACGACTTCGGCAAGACCACCGTGAAGACCGTCACCCGCACCGCCACCGCCTATGGGCACAAGCTGCAGTTGCGGCTCCCGGCCCACTCGTACGCGCTGGTGAAGGGGCGCATTGGCTGACTCTATTTGCGCCTGAGAATCTTGTCCACCGTGCCTGAGGCGATCGGGTGGTATCCGGGCCGCGCCTTGGTATAGATCGCCTCGGCGTGCGTTCGTCCGGTCGGCGTTTTCACCATCTCCTCATAAAGCGGCTTGAGGAACTTGCGCCGTCCCACCCGAGTGAGAAATTCTTCCAGTTTCGGGTAGGCCGGCTCATAGCCGCCGCGCACCGCCATGAACAGCCACTGGCTCAGGATCTCCGGGTTGGTGGACTTGGTGAAGGCGAAGGCGCGATCAAGCGCCGCCATCTTCGCGCTGCCGAGGTCTGCGGGAAACGCGCGCAGGAAATGCAACCACTGCTGGGTGTTCCATTCTTTCGTGTTGGCCTTTACAACCGGGAACGATTTCACCGCCACGTCCACCGGCGCGAAAGCCTCGGATACCGGCCGCGGCGCCGATGCCGGAATGCCCGGCTTGAATAGCCATTCGTCGACGGGCACTTTCGCCGCTGCTTCCTTGTCCATCGAGAAAAGGTGCTTTTCCAGGAACGCGCGAAACTCGGTCGTCGAGATGCTCTGGAAACGAAAAGTGTTGAAATAGGCCAACATCCACTGATCAAACCGTTCACGGCCGAAGGCCTGCTCGAGCGCTAGCAGAAACAGCGCCCCCTTCTCGTAGGCCACCGCGGTGACGCCGTCGTCCGGATCGCGGCCCTTCAGATCTAGATAGAGAACCTGATCCTTCTCCGGCAGCGTCGCCAATTCCGATTCGAGCTCCTGCCGTCCGAGCACCGCCTCCATCCGCGCCCGCGCTTCGCCGTACACCGCCTCCTGAATGCGCCGCTCCACGTAGACCGTGAAGCCTTCGTTGAGCCAGAAGTCGCTCCACGTGGCGTTGGTGACCAGGTTGCCGGACCACGAGTGGGCGAGCTCGTGCGATACCAGACTCACCAGACTCTTGTCGCCAGCAACAATCGTGGGTGTGGCAAAGGTGAGCAGCGGGTTCTCCATGCCGCCGAAGGGAAAGCTAGGAGGCAGCACCAGCAACTCGTACTTGAGCCAGGCATAGGGGCCGTACAACTTCTCGGCCGCCTGAATCATTCGCTCGGTGTCTTCAAACTCCTTGGCGGCGCGCTCCACTTCTATTGGTTCAGCCCAAACTCCGGTGCGATGACCCAGTTGGTTGTAAGCCAGATCGCCCACGGCCAACGCAATCAGGTAGGACGGAATCCGTTGCGGCATTCGGAAAGTGTAGTCGCCGGTGGGCGCTTCCTTGGGATTGGCCAAGCGAAAATCACGCCGCGCGCCCATGAGCGCGATTAGATCTTTGGGCGTATGAATGCGCGCCCGGTACGTCGTGCGCACACCCGGTGAATCCTGGAGCGGGATCCAACTGCGTGCTTGGATCGCCTGCGATTGCGTGAACAAATACGGGCGCTGCTTGCCTGCCGTCTGTGCCGGGTCAAGCCATTGCAAGGCGGTGGCGCCGGGCGAGGTGGAATAGTGAACGCGCACGCGGCTCACCTCGCCGTTGAGCGGCGCCGTGAGCGGAGCCCCCAGGATCGCGTCCGCCTTGCCTAGTGTGAACGTCCCCGCAGTCAACTCGCCTTTTTCCCCGGCAGCCGTTTCCACACGGTCAATCTTCAGGTCGCGTGTGTCTAGGACCAGCGGGGCGCTGCTGTTGTGCCTGATCACCGTCAGTTCGGCCCAGCCATGTAGGACCTTTCGTTCGAAGTCGACCGTGAGGTCCATCTCCACATGCTTCACCGCTACCAGATGCGGCTGCGAATAACTGTGGATGTCTACGCGATGCGCAGGGGGCGGGGTTGTTTTCTCACTCATGGAACAAGAGACCAGGCCGACTGCCACTAGGGCGGCGACGATGCGTTGCAGGCGGGTCACTCAGCCACTGTAGCCCAAGTTGAGTCCCTTGCGGAGTCTTGAAATATTGATCCTTAAACATTTCAAAAACGCCGCGGTTGCGAAATCGCCCGTTTTGGCAAGCCCCCAAACCGTGCCCGGGAGGGCCGGCGGGTACACTCTACGCTACGCCGTTATCTGGATCTATTTTGAGTCGAGTTCATCCTCGTTCCGAGATGGTACCGTCTGTGATACCCTTTGGGTGTGTCAAACGCGGCGAAGTTGGTCGCCAAAATGCGGAGGAATCCGTGCGATTGGCGAATCGAGGACTTTAAAGTGATTGCACGCAGCTTGGGCATCGATCATGATCAGCACGGAACAGGCCACGTGATTTTCCGGCACGCCACTGCAGGGCGGCTCTCGGTTCCCGCGCATCGGCCCATCAAACCCGTGTACGTTCGCCTGATTTGTGGAATTCGTCGACACCGTAGGTAATTAGGTAAGAACAATGAAAATTGACAAGTCCCTCATTCACTCCTACCCGTTCACGATTCGTCCGCTCTCCGAAGCAGATGGTGGCGGATTTGCGATTGAGTATCCGGACTTGCCTGGATGCATCTCCGATGGGGAAACCCCGGAGGAAGCTTTAAAGCAAGGCTCAGACGCAGCCAAAGCGTACATCATGAATTGCCTTAAACACGGCGACGCGATTCCAACACCGAGTTCTGCGAGTGGGCAATGGCGGCAGCGCGTGCCCCGGAGCCTGCACTCGCGGCTGGTCGCCAAGGCCCGTCAGGAAGGCGTTAGTTTGAACACGCTCGTCACCGCAATGATCGCGGAAGGCCTGGGCCAGCGGCGGGCTTCATAGCCACATCGGTAATAGGCGCTAAATCATTGGCCCGTGAGAGCACTCTCCTACAAACGGCACTTTCTGGTCCTGAGCTTGTTCCGTAGTAATCCTCCATTTGAGCTGGCAAGCGTTGGATCGGGTGCCGCCAGCAACATCCGTGACCTGTCGATTTTCGGACTGCCTGGCGCACTCCATGCGGTTTCAGTAGTGCTGTCACTCGCGCGCCGACTAACGGTTGTGAGCAGTGTGTTCTCTTCGTAGGTTCTGCGGCAGTCCTCAACTTCGAGAGATCGGCGATTCTACTCCAGGAGATTCCATTGGATTTCTGTTCGTCGTCCTATCCGCCTCAGCTTGCGGTGCGCTGGCCTACTGGCTTTTGATACGTGCGTTCTGGTTGAAGGCCCTACGACACCGGGATTTGTTTGGAACGATTGTTCTGTGTATGACCGCGACCTTAATAGGCCTCTTTGGGCCGACGATTTACAGAACGCCGGCTAACTACCACGCCACTCAGGACTTGGCCGCGATCTTGCCTACTGTGTCGTGGTGGTTCGCGTTCTCGGCGTCACTCTGTTGGACCGCTTCGATGGAGGCAAAGGACAAGGAAGGCATCTCTCAATCGGATAGACCTGATCAATAACTCCCGCAAAGTCGCGCAGCGTTCCTTAAAGCGGTACTGGCCGCTTCGCCGTACCAAAATCCGGCCTCCCGCGCCCCATAGCGTGCAGTTTGCAAAGTGACACCTGTCTCCGCCGGTTCACGCAATGATAGCTTTGACGACCCGCCCGCTAACATCGGTCAGCCGGAACTGCCGCCCCTGGAAGGCATACGTGAGCCTCTGGTGGTCAATGCCCAATAGATGCAGAATCGTCGCTTGTAAGTCATGGACATCGACGCCGTCTTCGGCCACGTTGAACCCGAAATCATCCGAACTGCCGTGCACGTGGCCGCGCTTGACGCCCCCGCCGGCCATCCACAAAGAAAATACTCGGCCATGGTGATCGCGTCCATAACTGGTGGGCTTCAGCGGGCCCTGGGCGTAAGGTGTACGGCCAAATTCGCCGCCCCAAATCACCAGCGTATCGTCCAGCATCCCACGCTGTTTCAGGTCAAGGATGAGGCCGGCCGAAGCCTGATCTACATCGCGCGCCAGTACCGGCAGTTTTTCCGTCAGCCCTCCGTGATGGTCCCACCCGCGATGATAGAGCTGGATAAAGCGCACATTCCGTTCGGCCAGGCGGCGCGCCAGCAGACAGTTGGCTGCGAAACTTCCCGGCTTGCGGGAGTCTTCCCCATACAGAGCATGAACGTGCTCAGGCTCCTTGGATATGTCGGCTAAATCCGGCACGCTGGCTTGCATGCGGAACGCCATCTCATACTGCGCGATGCGCGTTTCAATCTCCGGATCGCCCACTCGCTGGTGTAACTCGCCGTTGAGAGCGGCGAGGCCGTCAAGCACACTCCTCCGCTGCTCGCGAGTAACACCGGGCGGATTGGATAGGTGAAGCACCGGATCGCCCGCCGAGCGCAACTGCACGCCCTGATAGCGGCTCGGCAGAAAGCCCGCGCCCCAGAGCCGCGATAGCAGCCCTTGGTCCGCCATGCCGTTGCCGGGGAGCGAATTCAGCACTACAAAAGTGGGAAGGTTTTCGTTCGCCGTACCCAGCCCGTAATCGATCCACGACCCTATGCTCGGCCTTCCCGGCAACTGACTACCGGTCTGCAGGAATGTAATGGCGGGGTCATGATTGATCGCCTCGGTGTGCATGGCCCGCAGCACGCAAATCTCGTCGGCGATCTTGCCGGTGTGAGGCAGTAACTCACTGAGCCACGTGCCACTCTTACCGGCCTGCCGAAAGCCGTACATGGTGGGCGCCACGGGAAAACGGTCCTGCTGCGCCACCATGCCGGTGATTCGCTGCGTGCCAAAGATCGACGGAGGAATGTCCTGATCGAAGCGGCTCTTCATTTCCGGTTTGTAGTCGAGCAGGTCCAGATGCGACGGCCCGCCCGCCTGGAATAGGAAGATCACACGTTTGGCTCGCGCCGGGAAGTTTGGAAATGACGGCGCCGGGGCCGCGCCCAGTAAAGTATGCAGCGCGGCCGCGCCCAACCCGTATCCGCCGCGTGTCAGTAATTGGCGGCGCGATGAGACGCGCGGCCCATAGTTTCCGCATTCCATAAATTTGGCCTCAGCCTTTCGTGACCACTTCGTCCATGTTGAGCACCATGTTCGCCACCGCGGTATAGGCGGCCAGTTCGCTGACCGGAATCAAATCGTCGAAGGGCGCCGCGCCCACCGAAAGAAATGACCGCGCTTCCCGCTCGTTGGCCCGATAGGTGGCTAGCATCTGATCAAACGTTTTTTGCAGAATCTGTTTTTCCGCACCGGTGGGCAGGCGCCCCGTGGCCAGCCGAAACGTGTAAGCCAGGCGGCTCTCCACCGTCGCCCCGCCCTCATGGATAGAGCGCTCGGCCAGTTTGCGCGCCGCCTCCACATAGATCGGGTCGTTGAGCAGCGTCAACGCCTGCATGGGCGTGTTAGTAGTGGAACGCCTGACCGTGCAGAACTCGCGGTCTGGCGCATCGAACACGTTTATCGTGGGATGCGGCACCGTGCGCTTCCAGAAAGTGTAGAGACTCCGCCGATAGAGATCGTCTCCCCGGCTGTCGATGTACTGCGTGCCCGGATAGTCTGCCGCCACCACAATGCCTTTGTAGAGCCCCGGCGTTTGGTAAGGAAAAACACTAGGCCCGCCCACGCGAGGCTTGAGGAGCCCTGAGATCAGCAGCGCCTGATCGCGAATCACTTCGCCGGGCAGCCGGAAACGCGGCCCGCGCGCCAGTAGACGATTTTCCGGATCGCGCGTGAAGACTTCCTGCGATGCCGCCGAGTCCTGCCGGTAAGTGCCAGAAAGTACGATCTGCGCCAGTAGCCGCTTAACATCCCAACCCGAATCGATGAAATCCCGTGCCAGCCAGTCCAGTAGTTCCGGATGGCTGGGTGACTCGCCCTGGAGCCCGAAGTTATCACTCGTCTTGACGAGACCGGCGCCGAACAACTGCTGCCAGAACCGGTTGACCACCACGCGCGCTGTGAGCGGGTGATCGGGCTTAGTGAGCCATTGCGCCAGCCCCAATCGATTTCGCGGCGCGCCCGCGGGCCACGCGCCCAGCAGATCTTCGGGCACTCCGGGTTCGACCTTTTCGCCGGGCGCGTTATAGCCGCCGCGTAGCAGTATGTGAGTCTGCCGCGGCGAAGGCAATTCCTGCATCACCATCACCGTGGGAGCGCTGCGCCGCAAAGCCAGCAACTCGGCGCTGCGCGCGCGTAATTCCCGCTGCTCCTCGGCGAACACCGCATTCGTCCCGCGCAGCGCCGCCGTGCGCAGCCAACCGGTTTCCATCGCGGAAGCCTGCTGCGCCCACTGCCGCTCCACGGCATACGGCAAGGCCCGGCTCTCAAACAGCCGGGCGATCTCCGCCTCGTTCAGCGCGCGATTCCAGGCGGCGAGTTCGTCCAACCGTCCGGCATAACGTGCGCTGTTCGGTTGCGTGTCCCATCCCACGCGAAACACCGTGGGCTTTGCCTTATCGCCCTTGGCGTCCGGCAGCGCGACGCCCTCGTTGAGAACCACTGTCGAAACCTCGCGCCCGTCCACAAACATCCGTACCCACGCAGCCTCGGCGCGCATCGCCTCCTTGCCGGCTGCGCCTTCGTAGACAACGGCGACGTGGCGCCACTGGCCCGCCTTGAACCCGGCGCCCTCGGAACGGACCCGGATTAAATATACCGGCAAGCGATCGCCAAAGCGAAACTCCAATTCACCAGCGATCAAGCGCAGCTCCATGCCGCGGCCATACGTGGTGGCAGCCGGATTGGTGGCGTAGTCGACGTCGGAAAGCAGCGCGACATCGGTGTCGGTTTCTGCCGGCCGCAGCCAGGCCGCAATCGTGAGCGGCTGCCGCTTTGACACTGGCACACCCTTGCCGGCGATGAGCGGCTTCGGAGTTATTTCCGCCGTGACGCAGGCCTTGCCCGCGATGCCATCGGCCATCACGAATCCGCTGTCCGGCGCGGCCGCAAAGTCACTCGCCGATTCGCAATGCATCTGCCACACTGCGCCGCCGGGCGGAGTGCCGGCGTCCGCCGCGGCCCGGCTATCGCGCCACGTCCACGGCTCTTTGTCGGCCTTGACCGTGAGCACCGCGATCCGGTCTTCGAGAGCCCGCATCTTTACCTGCTGCTCCCCTGTGGGCGCGGCGATGAGCGGCGCCGCATTCGTCACGCGGCCATCCTCGCCTCGCTCCGGCAGGTTGTTAAAGAAAGCGAAAAAGCGGTAGTGGTCGCGCTGGGTGATGGGATCGTATTTGTGATCGTGACAGCGCGCGCACTCGAGCGTGAGACCCAGCCACGACATACCGAGCGTGCGAACGCGGTCCGAGACATACTCAACCCGATACTCTTCGTCGATGATGCCGCCCTCGGAGTTGATGACGTGATTGCGCCCAAACCCGGTGGCGATGCGTTGGTCCAGGGTGGGGTTCGGCAGGAGATCCCCTGCCAGTTGCTCCGTCAGGAACCGGTCGTAGCGCTGATTGGAATTGAAGCTCTGAATTACCCAATCGCGCCAACGCCACATGGATCGTGCCGAGTCGTTGTTAAATCCGTGCGTGTCGGCGTAGCGCGCCACGTCCAACCAATCCATCGCCATCCGTTCGCCGTAAGCGGAAGAAGCCAGCAGGCGCGCCGCCACCGCGCGGTACGCCGCGTCACCACGCTCCTGCGAGTCTTTGGCGAAGGCATCCGATTCGCGCGGAGAAGGCGGCAGACCAGTCAGGTCCAGAGAAACCCTGCGCAGCCAAGCTGTCGGCGCGGCGGCGGCATTCGGACGCAACCCATCCACTTGCAGCCGCTGAAGCACGAACGCGTCGATTGGATTCTTGACCCAGCCCGCCTCCGCGGTCTTGGGCGCCACCGGCCGCTTCGGCGGTTCAAAGGCCCAGTGCTTGGAATACTCTCCGCCCTCTTCGATCCAGCGTTTGAGCACGGCCACCTGTTCGGCGGTTAGTGTGCGATTGGAATAAGCGGGCGGCATCTTCCGCGCCCCCTGCTCCATGGCGATGCGCTGATAGATGCCGCTCACCGCCGGTTTGCCGGGCACCAAAGCCGCACGGCCCTGGTGATCGGCCGTGGCGCCCTCGCGCGAATCCAGCCGCAGCGAAGCCATGCGCTTGTTGCCGTCCTGCCCGTGGCAGTGAAAACATTTCTCCGCCAGGATGGGCCGCACATCGCGCCCGTAGTCCAGGCGCGGCTTCCCGGCCGCCATCGCCAGGCTGGCCGTTAGAACCAGCCACAGTTTTTTCAGACTCATCGTTCAGGCTCGAATATATCAGCCTGGGCGGGTTCGTGCGCGATTCTATACCATGAAGTGTTGACGAGCCGTGCTCTGCGTTTTGAAATTCAGGCTACTTGCCCTCAGACAGGCGCGCGTGCCGGCTTGCTTGAGACACCGCATGGCGTGGTTGAAACCCCGGTGTTCATGCCGGTCGGCACGCAGGCCACCGTCAAGGGGCTCACTTCCGCCCAGATTGCCGAAGAGACCGGAGCCCTAATCATTCTCGGTAACACCTATCACCTCTTTCTTCGGCCTGGGCACGAAACAATTGACCGGCTCGGCGGCTTACACAAATTCATGGATTGGGACCGGGCGATCCTCACCGATTCCGGCGGCTTCCAAGCCTTCAGCCTGAGCGGCCTCACCAAGGTGTCAGAAGCCGGCGTGCTCTTCCGGTCGCACTTGAACGGCGATGCGCACATGTTCACCCCGGCCTCCACCGTGGATGTGCAGATGGCGTTGGGGTCGGACATCATGATGGTGCTCGACGAGTGCCTCGCCTATCCGTCCAGCCATGAAGCAGCGCGCGTTTCCATGCTGCGCACCGCCCGTTGGGCGCGCGAGGCGATTGAGCACTTCGGCCGCCATGCCCGGCCAGACCGCCCGCAGGCTCTGTTTCCCATCGTGCAAGGCGGTATGCATCCGGATCTGCGAAGGGAATGCGCCGCGCGCCTGGTGGAGCTCGACGCCGAAGGGTATGCGATCGGCGGCCTCTCAGTGGGTGAGCCTCGCGCGCTCAGCATGGAAATGACCGAGGCCACCATACCGGGGCTGCCCACGAGCCGTCCCCGCTACGTGATGGGCGTCGGCACCCCCGAGGAATTGGTTGAATACGTGGCCCGCGGCGTCGACATGATGGACTGCGTCATGCCCTCCCGCAACGCGCGTAACGGCACTCTTTTCACCAGCGAAGGCAAGGTCATCATCAAGAACGCCAGGTTCAAGGACGACCCCTCACCCCTTGACTCCGCCTGCGCCTGCTACACCTGCCGCCGCTTCTCCCGCGCCTACCTCCGGCACCTCTATTTGGCGAAAGAAATGCTCGCTTGCACCTTGGGTACCATCCACAACCTGCGCCGGTATCTTGACATCATGCGCCAAATCAGGCAGTCTATTCAGCTTGGGACCTTCCCAGATTACTTAAGGTCTGTCCGCCGGGTTCCCGTGGAGTGAGGGTGCGTTTTTCCGGGCCGGCGGCAGGCAGTCAGGACGAAGTGGCGCTCAGCTTTTTGGTCATCATTCAACAGACGCCGGCCAATCCCCTTATGGGCATGCTGCCGATCGTCCTCATGTTCGGTATCCTTTACTTTGTGCTGATTCTGCCCATGCAAAAGCAGAAGAAGACGCAGCAGGCGATGTTAGGATCTCTCAAGACCGGCGACGAGGTGGCCACCACCGGTGGGCTGCTAGGCTCCATCGTGTCTCTAAACGGGGACGTCGTTGTCATTCGCGTGAAGCCGGACAACGTTAAATTACAGGTCGCGCGCTCGGCCGTGGCCACCATTGTTTCCGCGGAAAGCAAATAATAATTCATGTACCCCAATCTGAAATACAAGTGGCTGGCGATCTTCGGAATTCTGCTCGTCGCATTGCTCATGATCTTCGGCGTGCCGAAGTCCAAGGATGAGCTGATCGCGAATGTGAAGAAGAATATCAAGCTCGGCCTGGATCTCAAGGGCGGCAGCCATCTGGTCGTGCAACTGCAAGTGCAGGACGCCTTCAAGGCTGACGCCGACATGAACATGGAGCGGCTCCGCGCCGAGATGGCGGCCAAGCTGGTCAATGTCGCGTCCATGGACCGGAACGATCCGCAGACGATCGAAGCGGCGGACTCCATCCAGATCAACATCAAGGGCGTGCCGCTGGACAAGGTCACCACCCTGCGGCAGATTGTCACAGACCAGATGCCGGAGTGGGTTTTTGCATCTGTTAACACCACCGATTTCAAGCTCAACATGAAAACCTCCGAAGCGCTCCGGTTGCGCAAGGAAGTGGTGGAGCGGACCGTGCAGACGCTGGACAAGCGCATCAACGCGCTCGGCTTGAGTGAATCGACCGTCAGCCAGCGCGGCCGCGCCGGCCAGGAAGCCGAAGTCATGATTCAGATGCCTGGTGTCGATGACCCGGCCCGCGTCAAGGAAATCATCGGCAAAGCGGCGGTCTTGTCGCTGGTCGAAGTCAAAGGCGGACCTTTTTCCACCAGGGCGGAAGCCGACGCCGGCAAGGCGTTTAACTCCGTCGTCGTCCAGGGCTCGCCGCGCGGCGGAGAATCGAGCGGTTTTTACGTGCTGGCCCGCACGCCCATAGTGACGGGCCGCGACTTGAAGAGTGCCCGCGCGGCTCGTAGTAACGAGAATGGCGGTTGGGAAACTGCGTTTGTGCTTTCAACCGAAGCCGGCAAACGCTTTGGCCGGTTCACCGAGCAACACATTAACGACCGCATGGCTATCGTCCTCGACGGCCAAGTCATGAGCGCGCCCACCATCAATGGCCGCATTGAGGAGCAGGGCGTCATCAACAATATCGGCGACGAGCAGGCGGCCACTGACCTTGCCCTCGTGCTCAAGAGCGGCTCGCTTCCGGCCGGCCTCAAGTATCTGCAGGAAACCACCGTAGGTCCGTCCCTGGGCGCCGATTCGATCCGGTCCGGCTTCCTCGCCGGCATAGTGGGCCTGGCGGCCGTCGTGTTCACCATGCTGATCTACTATCGCGGGGCCGGCGTCAACGCCACGCTGGCGCTTTTTCTCAACGCGGTTCTCCTGATCGCCGCCGTCAGCTACTTTGAGGCGGTGATGACGCTGCCCGGTATCGCCGGCGTCATTTTGACCATTGGCATGGCTGTCGATTCCAACGTGTTGATTTTTGAGCGCATCCGCGAGGAGTTGCGCTCCGGAAAAGCGGTTCCGGCAGCCATCGACGCCGGTTTCGGGCGCGCCTTCCTGACCATCATCGACACCCACGTCACCACGGTGGTCAGTTGCGCGTTTCTCTTTTTCTTCGGTTCGGGCCCGGTGAAGGGCTTCGCCGTGACGCTGGTGATTGGCCTGTTGGTGAACGTGTTTACCGCGGTGTTTGTGTCGAGGACCCTCTTCCAGTGGTCGCTCAACCGGAATCCGCAGATGACCGAGTTGAGCATCTGAAGTTGGGAATCGTTGAGTTCCCCTGGTCGATTGTGGTAGCGTTTTGGGAACCCATCGGGAACATTTGGGGTGAGGCCGGTGTCCAACGTAATGTGCACCGGTTCAGAAAGCTTGTGAAGTAGACGGTTGCATGGAAATTTTCAAGAATACGAATTTTGACTTCCTCGGCAAGCAGAAGTTCTTCATTGGACTCTCGGTGCTGCTCCTGATCGCCGGTTGGGTTAGCTTGATAGCAAAAGGCGGTCCCCGGTACGGGATCGACTTCAAGGGTGGTACTGTAACGACTATCCGATTTGCAGCCGACCCGGATGAGGATAAGATCCGGAAGGCGCTGGAAAAAAAGATCAGTGGTGAAGTGCAGGTGCAGCCGGTGGTTGGTCAGAACGAAGTGATGATCAGCACTGAACTGAAGAGCGAGGCTGAACTGGAGAAGGCTGGGCAGATCATGCGCGAGACCATGTACGCCACCTTTCACCCCGGGCAAACCCAGGACAACGATTTTCACGCGATGGGCGCCGACAAACTGGCCAGCAGGCTCGCCGCATCGCTGGGCGCGTCGGTCGTGACCATGCCCGAGGAGGACGTGCGCAAGCTGGCCGTCGCGATTCGCGAATTTCGCGACACGCCGCCTCGTTCAGGGTTAATCAAGAGTTTTGATGAATTGAGCGCGGTCCCGGGTGTGACCCCGGCTGTCGTAAGCGCTCTAAAAAAGGATTTTAATCTGGCGCCCTTCTCCGTCAGAAGCTTTGAGTTGGTTGGCCCCAAGATGGGCCAGGAATTGCGCTGGCAGGCCGTGTACGTAACACTGGCCGCGCTGGCCGGCATGCTGATCTACATCGGTTTCCGGTTCGAATGGATCTACGGATTGGCGGCGGTCATCGCCGTCTTTCACGACACTCTCATTACGATTGGCCTATTCTCGCTCTTCAACAAAGAGATCACTATTACGGTGATTGCGGCGCTGTTGACGCTGGTTGGCTATTCGATGAACGACACGATTGTCGTTTTTGACCGGATTCGTGAAAACCTGCGGGCCAATCGCAAGGTCGGATTCAGTGAATTGGTGAACGCCAGTATCAACCAGACGTTGAGCCGGACCATTCTGACCAGCGGCCTGACCTTTCTGTCGGTGGTGGCGTTGTGGTTGTTCGGCGGTGAGGTCTTGAACGGTTTCAGCTTCGCGCTGGTGGTGGGTATCATTGTGGGAACATATTCTTCGATCTTCATCGCCAGTCCGATCCTGGTCGCCTGGAAGAATTGGACGGATTCTCGAAAGAAGAGTGGTCCGGCTATTGCTATTTCGCCCGCGCCGAAAGAGAATATACGGGATGCGGCGCGCGTGGCCGGCGGTGGTGGCAAGAAGACCAGCCCGGTTGTAAAGACGGCCAAGTGACCGCAGTTGGAAATTGACGCGGCCGCTGGCCGCCGTGAATAGGCAGGAAAGGTAGGGATCGATAATGTTTGAGCAAAGCATGCTTGAGTCGAGTGGGAAAACTCAAAAGTTGAGCACTATTTTCGTCTCCACTCTCATTCAGATCGGCTTGGTGATCATCGGCGTGATCCTTCCGATGATTTACTTTGAGACACTGCCGGGCGCGCGGCTCTCCAGTTTCCTGGTACCGCCGCCGCCTCCTCCTCCTCCGCCTCCGCCCCCGGCCCCGGCCCCGAAGGTTGTGAAGGTGGTGCCGCGCCAGTTTGACGCCAACAAATTGCAGGCGCCCAAGAACATTCCCAAAGATATCGCCGTCATCAAGGAAGACGAACTGCCTCCGCCCGCCGCCAACGCCGGGGTCGTGGGTGGCGTCCCCGGCGGCGTGCCCGGTGGCTCCATGGGTGGCGTGATCGGCGGCATCATCGGCGCCGTTCCCGTCGCGGCCCCTCCGCCGCCTCCCAAGGTTGAGGCGCCCAAGCCGCAGACCCCGTCCCGCATCCGCGTAGGCGGCCAGGTTCAGGCGGCCAACCTCATTCGCCAGCCGAAACCGACGTATCCGCCCTTGGCCCGCTCGGCCCGTATTCAGGGCGTCGTAAAGTTCACGGCCGTGATCGGCAAGGACGGGGCGATTCAAAATCTGCAATTGGTCAGCGGTCACCCGCTGCTGGTCCAGTCCGCGCAGGACGCCGTGCGGCAGTGGCTGTACAAGCCCACGTTGCTGAACGGCGAAGCGGTCGAAGTGATTACCCAGATTGACGTGAATTTCACACTGACTCAGTAGCCACCTCGGCCAACAGTCACGGATTAAAACTCAGCAACTTATTAACTCGCAGGAGATTACACAAACAATGCTTGTCAACATTCAACTGATGGCCTTTCTTTTCTTACAGGAAGGCGGCGCGGCCGTAAACTTCGACTTGATGTCGATGTGGTCGCAGATGGGCTGGCTGGCCCGTTTCGTCGTCATCATCATGTTTGTCATGTCAGCCTATTCGATCGGCGTCATGATTGACCGTTACCTGGCTTACAACGCCGCGCGCAACCAGTCGCGGCAATTCGCACCGGCCGTGGCCGGCGCTCTGCGTGAAGGCAAACTGGACGAAGCGATTAAGATTGCCGATCGCTACAAGAAGAGCCACTTGGCCAAAGTCGTCGTCGCCGGTCTCCAGGAATTCCGGGCTCACAACCTCTCGTCCGATATCTCAGGTGAGCAGATTGAAGCCAGCAAACGCGCCCTGGAACGCGCCGAAGCCATTGTCCACGCCGAACTGAAGCGCGGCGTTTCGACGCTGGCGACGATCGGCTCCTCGGCTCCGTTCGTCGGTTTGTTTGGAACGGTCGTCGGCATCATCAACGCCTTCAAGGGCATCTCCACCGAGAAGTCCACCGGTCTAGGCGCCGTCGCCGGCGGTATTTCAGAAGCCCTGGTCACCACCGCTATCGGTCTCGCGGTGGCAATCCCGGCCGTTTGGGCCTACAACTACTTCATCTCGCGCCTGGAAGCGTTTGACGTTGAGATGGGCAATTCGGCCTCCGAACTGCTTGACTACTTCGTGAAGCGCACCCAAAAAGCCGCCGCCAAATAAGCGGTTGGAATTGTTTGCTGCGAGTTGATTAATCCGGTTGAGTCCGGGCCGGGGGGCCCGGTCCGGACTCTCCCAAACAGGGTCTGAGGGAATTACGATATGTCAAAGCAGAAAACAGCGGACGTGGTAGCCGATATCAACGTCACCCCCATGGTCGACGTGATGCTCGTCATGCTCATCATCTTCATGGTCATCACGCCGATGCTCACCAAGGGCGTTCAGGTGGACCTCGTCAAGACCAAGAACCCGATCGCCATGCAGGAAGCCGACAAGGACGACGCAGTCCTCGTTTCGGTTAACAAGAACGGCGAGGTTTTCCTTGGCAGCACGAAGACAACCGCGGATGCGCTGCCCGCCAAAGTCAAGGATTTGTTGACCAACAGGATTTCGAAAATCTGTTTCTTGAAATGCGATCAGCGTGCTCGATATGAAAAAGTGGTCGAGGTCGTCGATAACCTGCGCGCGGCCGGTGTAGACCAAGTGGGTCTGCTCACCGAGTCCATGGATCCCAAGAGCACAGGCACCACCAAAGCCCCCGGCGCCGGCATCTAAGGCGTCAGACAGTCAAACGCACCGCAAGGAGAACTTACCGATATGGCAATGACAAGCGGCGAAGGCGCCAATATCAACGTAACCCCGCTCATCGATGTGCTGCTGGTGCTGCTCATCATCTTCATGGTGATCACGCCCCTCACGCCGAAGGGACTTGAATCGCTGGTGCCCCAGCCGGCGCCCCCGAATCAGAATCAGGCTGCGGACGTTCGCACCGTGGTGATCGTGATTGACGGTAAGCACAATCTCTTGATCAACCAGGA
The DNA here is from genome assembly GCA_043730365.1 of Acidobacteriota bacterium. GTDB lineage: Bacteria > Acidobacteriota > Terriglobia > Bryobacterales > Bryobacteraceae > VFZP01. The sequence continues at coordinate 17,907 of JAYTKJ010000505.1, forward strand.
AGAATCCAACTACGAGAAGTTGGGCCCTCGTCTCGAAGAAATCTTCAAAACACGCGCCGAACGCGTGGTCTTCGTCAAGGGCGATCCGGATGTTGAGTTTCAGTGGGTGGCCAAGGCAATTGACATTGCCAAAGGCGCCGGGTTGGACAAAGTCGGCCTCATGACTCCCAAAATGGAGCAGGGCCAGTAAAAGTAAGGAGCTGGGCGACAAGGCATGACGATCAAAAATTATCTCGCTCTTAGCGTGGCCGCGACGTCGCTGCTGTTGGTGGCCGGCACTAGTTGCCAGCAACTCAAGGCGCGGGATCGCATCAACAAAGGTGTGCAGGCCTTCAAAGCCGCCAAGTACGCCGAAGCGGTGGACCACTTCTCGGCCGCCACCGAAATTGACCCCAAGTTCGATACCGCTCGCCTCTATCTGGCTACTGCTTACTACCAGCAGTACATCCCGGGAGCCGAATCTCCTGAGAATCTGGAAATGGCCAACAAGGCCCGTGGTGAGTACAACAAGGTGCTAGTGAATGACCCCAAGAATTCCCTGGCACTGGCTTCGATCGCCTCCCTGTACTTTCACCAGAAGAATTGGGATGAGGCCGAACAGTGGAACAAGCGTCTCCTCGAAGCCGACCCCAAGAACAAGGAAGGCTACTATACGTTGGGCGTCATTGCCTGGACTCGTAGTTTCTCTCAACGCATGACCGCGCGCGCCAAACTGAGCATGAAACCGGAAGACCCGGGTCCGATCAAGGACGCCAAGGTGCGTGACGCCTTGCGCGCCGATTTGCTGCCGATGGTCAACTCGGGTATGGAGAGCCTGCAGAAGGCCCTCGAGGTCGATCCGGAATACGATGACGCCATGGCCTACCTGAACCTGCTCCATCGCGAGCGGGCCGATCTGCAGAGCGATCTCGCCGAGCACAAGAAAGATGTCGCGGCCGCCGATACGTGGGTTCAGAAGACCATGGAAGTGAAGAAGATCAAGCAGGAACGCGCTGCCAAGGCTCAGCCCGGCGGCATCGTGCAGGACACCAAGTAGTAACCGGTAGTTTGTTGTTCAAAGGGGCCGCGACGGGATACCGTCGCGGCCCTTTTGCCGTCTTAACGGTTGTACCGCGGCGTCACGCCTCGCAGCTTGCCCCACACATCGTCACATCGCTTCACCACGTCATCGGTCAACTTGCCCTCCCGGCACGCGGCCAGATTCTGCTCAAGCTGTTCCAGGCGGCTCGAGCCCAGAATGATGCACGCCGTCTCGGTGTGGTGTAGCAACCAGTTGAACGAGAGGCTCACCAAAGACCGTCCCGCCTCACGCGCTATCACCGCCAGTTCATCCACGGCATCAAAGAACGCCGGATGCCAGTATCGGTCAAGGTACATCTGGTTGCCATCGAACCGCGTCCCGGCGCCCGGCGCCTCTCGCTGCTGCTTACCGGTCAGCAGACCACCCGCCAGTGGATTGTAGATCACCAGCCCCACCTCATACTCCCGCGCGAACGGCACAAACTCCTGCTCCAGGCCGCGCGCGATCAGGTTGTGCATCATCTGGGCCACGTGAATCGGCTTGAAGCCGCGCCGCTCGGCGATCGCCCTCGTTTGCGCCACCTGCCAGGCCGCGTAGTTGGAAATAGCCGGATACCGTACCTTGCCCGATGCGACCAGACTGTGCATCGTTTCCAGCGTCTCCTCGATCGGCGCCGTCGGGTCCGGCATATGGAGATAGTAGAGGTCCAGATAGTCGGTCCCCAGGCGCCGCAATGAATCGTCGATCGCCTTGAGCATAGCCGGTCGCGACAACCCAGCTTCGTCCGGCCCTGTCCCCATCACGCCTCGGCATTTGCTGGCCAGCACCACGCGCTCGCGCCGCCCGCCGCCGCTGAGCATCCGCCCCAGGAACTCCTCTGAGATCCCCTTGTTGTACACGTTGGCGGTGTCCAGAAAGTTGATGCCCTGGTCGAGGCAGTAATCAATGATGCGCCCGCCGGTGGGCTCGTCGGTCTGGCTTCCAAACGTCATGTTGCCAAAGCAGAGGCGCGAGACGTTCAGCTCTGTGCCGGGCAGTCGGATTTTTTCCATCCCACTACGATAGCGGCTTCGGTACCAGGACGTAAACCCTTCAAAGTCCCGTTTGGTACTAATTAAAAACAGTCACGCAGTACCTTCAACCATTCGGGCCTACGGCGCAGTATTGGGTCATGAAGAAGCTAATCCTCACCGCGATCCTCTCCTCTCCTCCACCTCGTTGTTTGCCACCAACATCCTGCACAACGGGCTCGATTGGACCCGGGGCATGAGCATTGAAATCAAGGCCGACAACAACGTGCGCAACGCCAACGCCGGGGTCGGGCTCGTGACGCTGGATAACGCTACTCTGCTGGACGCGTTCTGTGTGAATCTATTCCAGGGCATCACGCTTTATCAGAACTACGCCGCCACTTCGGTAACGCCCACGGTTTATGACGCCGACGGTGGCGCCGCGGCCTGGCTGATGCAGACCTTCCTGCCCACGGTGGATACGGCCATCGAAGGCGCGGCCCTGCAACTGGCCATCTGGGATGTGATCCACGATAGCGGTGACGGCTTCGCCTCCGGCCGCATCCGCTCCACGGGTAACACCAACGCCGCTGTGCTCAGCTTGGCCGGTCAGTGGGTTGCCGCCTCGCACGGCCAATCCAGCGCGAATGCTCAGGTATTCACCGCCGGACCCAACCAGCGCGCCTTCCAACAACAACTGTACCTGACCGGTTGCGCCCTCAGCGGCAACTGCGGCGGGAGCGAAGTGCCGGAACCCGGTACCCTCTCGATGCTCGCCCTCGGCGGCCTTGGTATCTTCTTCGGCGCTCGCCGGAAGTAAGGTTACTCCCCACAACATCCTAGTAGGTTAGACCCTTTCATTCTCTTCTTCTTCTCTCTCACTCTTGACACGCCCTGGCTTACTGCCGGGGCGTTTTTTTATTCCCCAGGGGCGAACTCATTGCTACCCAGGCGGAAGGTACCAGGACGTAGACAGATCTTAGTTCTGTATAGTACTAACCAAAAACAGTCACGGAGTACCTTCAACTATTCGGGACCAGGGCGCAGTATGGGGTCATGAAGACGAAGCTGATCCTCACCGCCGCGATTGTTTCCCTCTCCTCAACCGCGCTGCTCGCCACCAATATTCAACACACCGGCCTTGACTGGACCCGCGGCATGTCGATCGAACTCCAGGCCGACAACCGCGTACGCAATGTCAGCGCCGGTGTCGGAGTTCTCCGCATCGACGGCGCCAGTTTCCTCGATGCCTTCTGCGTGAACCTGTTTCAGGGCATCACGCTTTTTCAGGACTACTGGGCAGTCTCGCAACTGCCGGATGCCTATGACTCCGACGGCGGCGCCGCGGCGTGGCTGATGCAGACCTTTTTGCCGGTGGTGAACGCGGCGGCCGGAGCGGCCAAGCAGATCGACGGAGCGGCCCTCCAGTTGGCTATCTGGGATACGATCCACGACGGTGGCGATGGCTTTGCACTCGGCCGGGTCCGCTCCACGGGCAACACGAATTCAAATGTGCTGGCCTTGGCCAACCAATGGCGCCTGGCATCGTTGGATCAGCACGGCATTGCGAACGTCTACACCGCCGCGCCCGGCTCGACAGGTTTCCAACAGCAGCTCTATCTGACCGTCGGGAATAGTGAAGTTCCAGAGCCCGGCACCTTAGCTATGCTGGCGATAGGTGGCCTCGGCATCTACTTCGGCACTTGGCGCCGCCGCCGCTCGTAACATACCGTGTACCGAGCCCGCGTCAGCGAGGGGTCAGCTTAGCTAGCTAGTGGAGCTTTTCGGCGCCGGAATGGCGCAGGTAAGGGCCTGGCGTTCCGTTCGGCAACGTCGTGGTGGCGTCCGTGCGAATCTGGTTGAAATGGTCAGGCACCATTTCCCGGGCGCCGCGAAGATTGGCGCCGCGCAAATCGGCGCCATTCCACTGGATGCCGCCTAGCCGTGCCCCTTGAAGCGAAGCGCGCGTCAGGTCACAGGCGTTAAGCTTGGCTTCGCGAAGGTCACAGTTGTCAAGGAAGGCCCGGCCGAATTGAGACCGGCTAAGATCGGCACCTTGTAGCCGCGCGCCGGTGAGATCGGCTTGCGGAAACGTGCAATCCACGATCATGGCTTGGCTTAAGTTGGCGTCGGTAAGTACGGCGCCGGCGAACTTGCACATTTGCACCCGCGCTTTATAGAAGACGGCTTCGGCCAGGTTGGCACGCGACAAGTCACAGCCGAAGACGCGTGCATGCTGCAACGATATCTTGGCTCCGCGCAATTCTATCATCTTGCAGTTTTGCAACCCGGCTTCCGGGAGCCGGGCCTGATCCAGACAGGCACCGGAAAAATTGGTTTCGTTGGCCTTCACCTCACTCATGTTGGCGCCATCGAGCCAACAGCGCTCCAGGCTGGCATGGTCAAGGTCAGCACCGGTCAAGTCCACCCGGCTCAGAATCGCCCCGGGCATGTTAGCGTTGGCAAGATCGGCACCCGACAGATTGGTTTCAGTCAGATCGGCTCCCACCCAGGAACTGGACCTGAGGATGGCCTTGCTTAGATCGACGGCCAACCACTTCGTATCGGCAAACGACATTTTGGAAAGGTCAGCTCGTACTCCTCCCGGTGTCTTGGCCAGCCAGGCAGCGTGCTTTTCGAATATACGTTTGTGAGCCGGGTCAAGCAAGACTAAGCCGGTTTTGGCGGTGGGGGGGGCCGGTTTGCCGGCAGCAGGTTTGCGAAAAAGGGAAAGCATTTTGTTTCCTACTCAGGCTTATCGGCTACCCCGGCCAGATGTTTCGCTTATTTTTGCGCCAACGGGCACACAGCCGCTCTTCGGACGTACTCCCGGCCGCTATTTCGCCCGCAGTTCTACGCCAACCCGGTCCGGCGCAGGAAACTCGCATACCGGCGGTCACCGCGAAACCCTTCGAAGAGCGGCGCTCGCAGTAAGTGCACGCCATGGTTCCGGCGCGCAAAGGCGGTCTCCATCCATTCCATGGCTGCCTCCCACTCCCGGAGCCCTGCATGAATCGCCGCAAAGTCGACCGGCGCGACATAACGGGTGGCGGACATCGCTCGCAACCGCCCTAAGACCTCGAGTGCTTGCGCCCGCTCCCCGGCCAGCCCGAGCACGTGCCCCAAGTAACCAAGGGTCATCGGCCCGGGATTCAACTTTTCGGCGCGACGGAGGCACTCCAAGGCCTTGGCAAAATCCCGCTTGCCGGCGTGAGCCAGTCCCTGCCACCACCACGCATTCACGAGTCCGGGCAAGATCTCCAGGGCACGTCGCAGTGAGGCTATTGCTTCGTCATAGCGCCCCGCCCGCCAGAAGATCATGCCGAGATTGTTGGGGCCGAGCGGCGAAACCGGATCCAGGGCTCCGGCGCGGCGTGACTCCGCGATGGCCTCGTCAAACCGGCCTAGCCGTGTCCACATCTCCGCCAACCACAGCCGCGTGAGGAGGTGACTCGGATTCAACTCCAGGGCGCGGCGGTATTCGGTTTCGGCAGCCGCAAAGTCCCAGTCATACCCCTTCTTCACGTCCGCGAGCACGTTATGCGCCGACGCATTATTCTCATCGAGCTCCAGCGCGCGAAGCGCCAGTTTTCTCGCTTCGGGGTAGGTTTCCTCCGTCGGCCTCAACGTGAAGATGCCGGCGTAACAGAGGGCCTCGGCCAGCCCTGCGTGAGCATTGGCATCCTCGGGATCAAGCTCGATCGTGCGCCGGAATAACTCCAAACTGCGCGGAGTCCCGAGCGGTCCCTGGTAGAGGGACGCGTATGCTTTCAGGTAGGTCTCGTGCGCTTCGGGCAGCACTTGCCTCGGACGCCTGGTCTCCGGCGTCAGTTGCCGGCGCACTTGCACGGCGATGGCCCGCGCGACCTCGTTCTGCAGGGCCAGTACATCGGCCAACGGGCGCTCGTAGCGGTCAGACCAGACCGGCCGATCGTCCGCGGCGCGAATCAATTGTGCGGCGATGCGGACGCGTCCGCCGGATTGCGCCACCGAGCCCTCCACGATCGCGTCCACTTGCAGTTCCCTTGCGATCTCCCGCAGCGGCTTTTTCGCCCGGCCCTTGTAGAGCATAGCCGACGTCCTTGAGATAACCCGCAAGGAACGAATTCTCGCCAACTCGCCGATCAGTTCATCCGTCATGCCGTCGGCGAAGAACTCCTGCTCCGGGTCACCCGACAGATTGGCCAGCGGCAGCACCGCGATCGACTCGATCTTGGCCTGCGCCACCCACCGCCAAGCCGCGACCGCCGTCCCGATCACGGCCGCCGAGCCCGCCACGCCGGCGAGGACGCTTCTCCGGCTGATGCTGCTTTTCGGCGGAGTCGTGACGGGCGGTTGCGGGGCAGCCGCGTCGACGGCGACTTCACCGATGAAGCGGTAGCCGCGCTGGGGTAGGGTCTCGATGTACCGGGGACGCTCGGCGTCGTCACCCAGAACCTCGCGCAGCCGGTTGATGGCTTTGTTGAGACCACGTTCGAAATCGACGAAGACGCCTTCCGGCCACAGCCGTTTCTGAAACTCCTCGCGGGTGACCAGGCGGCCGCGTTGCTCCAGTAGGAGCGACAAAGCCTGAAACGGTTGCTCGGCGAGCCTGAGCCGGGTGCCATGCTTGCGCAGTTCTTTCGTCGAGGTGTCGACCTCAAACGCGTCGAAGCGGATTTTCACTGACCGGGAATCGATATCCAAGTGGCGGCTCCGGAAGTACGATTATGGCACCGCGTCCTTGCTGCCCAGGAACAACTATTGGTTTCAAAGGCTTAGCTCGGGACATTCTGGTCACATCAATGGAACGGCCCGGGTATTGAGAACGCGGGCGGAGGCGACCTATGCTCCTTGGCAGACCAAGGAGGTCTCACAAATTATGCAATTCCGAACACTACCAATTTACGCGGTGCTGGGCGTGGCCACCGGCTTTTCCCAAACGCCGGGACTGCTGGACCGTATCGTTACCTCAGAGCGGGCCATCTTGCCTGGCGGCCAGACCCTAACGGGAGCCTGGACATCTCTCGGCCGTCGCGCCGCACCTCCTGGCACGCCGATTCCTCCGCCCGCCCCGGTCTTCATGGTCTTCCACAGCGACGGGACCTTGACGGGCTCGGGAGCCGGAAACGACTCGGCCTTGAGCGGGGTCTGGACGAGAGTGGCCGACCGCAAGTTCCTGATCACCTACCTGGTGTTCAACTACAACGAAGCCAGGGCCGTGGTCTCGATCGCCAAGATCAGGATGACCACGCAGATCGATGGGGAAGGGCGTGCGCTGCAAGGGAGCCAGGAGGTACTGGTGGTTGACCCCGAGGGCAGGGTGATGTTCACGGCACTGGGCGGCACACACTCCATGGTGCGGCTCTCGGTGGAAAAGCCGGCGGACTTCGACGCGTTCCTGGCTAATTAGAGCATTTTCACGGTCACCCAGACCCGTCGTGGGCGGCCACTCATGGCCGGACAGCCGGGCTTTTTAGGCCCGGCTCCTGGTCTACGAAGGTCCTCAAAATACTCCAGAAATCCAGCCCTCTTCCTGGAACAGTGAAACGCTAAGTTGTCTTGGATCACTGTATTGTCGAGAACGCCCTATAAGCGATAGGCTTCTCCGGACAAATAGGAGGTCCCAGTGAAAGAAACAACTTCAGTGACTCAGAATCCGGAATGCTGCCCAACGCTCTCGAAAGAGCCTTGCTGCGATGTCCTGGACTTTCGATACAGACTGCCCCACCGCGTGCCCGTGGCCGATGCGGGGCGGCAAGCCGTCGTGACGGTAGAGGTGACCCTCCACCTCAGGCTCACACGCTGTCCCGGGCCGCTGTTCCTCGGCGACCCGGTCCACACCCTCACCTTGCTGCCCGGTGAGAAAGTGAAACTGTTAACCAACGATCGGCGCTCGCGCTTCACCTTTGACAGCGCGACCAAGGTGAGTTACCGCAGCGAGCAACTCTCCGAGGATCGGTACTTCATGGCGGCCATGCAGAATTCGATGTCCGATCTATCGGTGACCGATTCCAGTCACAGTTCGAACTCGGAAAGCGGCAAGTGGGACTTCCACGGCGACGCCAGCGGCTCATTGGGTTTCTTCTCTGCCAGCGCCGACACCAATGCTCGCGGTTCTCATAGCGCGTCATCAACCGCGGATTATCTGCGCCAGCTCCGCACGCACTCCACGGCGTCGGCGAATCAATCGGTTCAAGCCACCCACGCGGCGTCATCTCTGTCGATCGGAGAAGTTTCCTCGCGAACGCACATCCAGTCGGAATCGGAAGATCACTTTGAATCCTCGTCGCGCGAGTTTTCCAACGCCAACCGCTGCCACGCAGTGACTTTCTACTTCTACCGTCTGAACAGGAAACAGATCGTGAAGATCACGCTCGAGGCGATCGAGCGGCGAGTGGACGACGCCGCGGCGCCGACCCGGGTCTCCGCCAACCCCGCCGTATCGCGCGGCCAGGTCTCAGTGGTTCCGGCCGCCGTGCTGGCCACGCAGAAGGACCGTGTCGCCGTCGAACAAATCGGTCGCGACAGTGTCGCCGCTCAGGAGCGTCACAGCTACGGCGCGGCCTCTCTCACGGGAGCGAACGCGATTCTCTTTCCATTTGCCGTCGCGGCCGCCGAGCCGCTGTCGGACGCGCTACGCGCAGCCGCGCTGAAGCAGGTGGACGCCAACCTGGTCAAAGAGGGTTTGCTCACCCCAGCCGGCGCGGTTGCACCGGAAGCCCAGAAAAGGTTCGAAGTCACCGTTGAATCGTGTCTTCCGACGCCCGGCCTCATCGTCAGGGGCTGCATCGATACTTGCGACGTCTGCGAGCCCGAGTTACAGAAGAAGATCCAATTGGAACTGGAGGAGCAGGACCTTAAGAATCAGCTTCTGAAGCGCCAGATCGAACTGCTGGACAAATCACAGGAGTACCGCTGCTGCCCGGCTGTCGCGGTCCCAGCGTAGGCCGCCCGACTCATATCCCGCTGACGTCGTCTGACGTCAGCGGGAACACTCGATCATCCGCAAAAGAAAGCCCCCGCGCGCCGAGTCCAAGCCGCCGTACGGGCCCAGGGTGTTGGCAACTGTTGGCAACTTTGGTAGTCTAGGGTCACGAGATTCATGCCAACACGCAACGTAAACCTGAGCGAGCATTTCGACGAGTTCATTGCCGGCCGCATCACCGCTGGGCGCTTCTCCAACGCGAGCGAAGTCGTGCGCGAGGGCTTACGTCTCTTGGAGCAACGCGAACGGGAAGACGAAGCCAAGCTCGAATGGTTGAGAGCAGCCGCCAAGGAAGGATTCGATCAGCTTGACCGTGGCGAGGGTGTCACGTTTGAGTCAACAGACGATCTGGCGGCTTACATCAGACAGATCGGAGCGGAAGTGTCGGCTGAATTGGCAGCCGGGCGCAAGGGTGGTTAAGAAGCGCTCAATCGCGCGCGTCAGCCTCGCTCCCGCTGCAATTCGGGATGTCCGCGAGATCCGGCGATGGAGCGAGGAAAAGTTCGGCAAGCCCGCCGCCAAGCGCTACGAAGCGCTGCTGGTGCAGGCACTGGGCGATATCGAAGCTGATTCAGAGCGGCATGGCTCGAAGGAGCGGCCCGAGATCATGGTTCGCGGGGCGCGGGTATATCATTTGGCGTTTAGCCGCGACCATGTTCATGGTGGGAAGGTACAGACACCCAGGCATTTCCTTGTCTACCGGCGCCGCGACGATGGCGTGTTGGAGGTGGCGAGAATCTTGCACGACGCCCGTGAATTGACGCGGCATTTGTCGGCCGGCTACCGCGTGGGCCAGGCTTAGACATCGGTCGAATGGGCGCGCCCTCAAAAACTGAGCTTCAAAGCAAACTGCACCACGCGCCAAATTTCGCCATTCTGATTCGTTGTCGCCGAACTGGCCGTCGACAGCGTCACGCAGCAGGCTTGGCCGAAGACGCCCGAGGCGAAGATCAACTCGAACCACCACGTTCCAGAGTATTCGTGGACGGCTATGGATCACAATCTCCGGGGTCGAACCGGCTGGGTCGAATTTACTTCCCAAACCCTGGCCACCATCGATCGATTACGAGAATCAACCGATCATCCTTCGGTGAAAAGGCTAATTCGACCCGTTCAAGAGGGACAGTAAATGCCCCGGAGTCCGCGTTCGGCACACCGAGTGGCTTCACCAAAATCCAGAACGAAGTGGCCTCTTCCAGACGACACCGCAATGGCTTGTAGGTGGACGATGGATCTGGCAGCATCGCTTGCACTTCACGACCGATCCACTTCCGAATCTCGAACACCTTGCTCGACCGCTCTGCGATAAGGGCCTGGAACTGAGCCTCGGAGGCTTCCTGACTTGCGGACCCCCTACGGACATAGGATCGCCCGGCGAAGTGCGGCCGGGAAGGACTACCGGGAACGACGACGGCAAGGAACTGTTGATCGCCTTCCTTCAGCACGTGTGTCATGTAGTAGATGGGTGGGTAAGCAGTATCGAGTATCTTCCCAAGGTTCTTCTGAACCGTGTCGAGATCATCTTTCGAACTCTGCACTATGCCCTTGTCGGTAACGCCGATGAACAGAACGGCCGGCCAACCTTCCGGCGTCGAGTTCGCGAACGCGACCACGGTTTTCAGCCAGTCCTTTTGATCCGAATAAACCTTCCGCTCAACGAAGTGATCCTCGAAGTTCCGCAGGCGAAAGAAAAGATCCTCGTCGCCGAAGGGAAGCGAATCGGACACTGAGACTGAGGCATCGCTCATTTTTCGCCATCCTCCTTGCCGCCCCATTTCGAAAGCCGCCGAAGTAACTCGAGGTGCGCCTCAATCCGAGTACCTACCATGATTGGACGTTCACCACCAGCGGCTCTCGGAACACTTGTGAATATGGCTGCCAGTCTTGGTGGGTAAGTTAGGTTCGAGTCGAAACACCAAAGTCCGGACCCGCTAGCGGCCGCAAGGCTGGGAGCACCGCGCGGACCATTCTCCGTTGTCCAGTTTTGCCTGCGCCGAAGTGCCAAATGGTGTCGCCTATCAAGCTGAAAATTGGCATAGATGTCGGGCAGTTCAATTGACAGAACGCTTATTAATGTCACGGTTACGCCACTTGGGTGGTGCACGTTGGTGCGATTTGCAGGGTATCCGAGTAGCAGAAAATGCTCTTGCACGGGTTCTGCGGGTCTCAAGGCCGGCGTGGAGTGAATTGGCAGTCCATAGGCACCATCCCACCGCCCGAAGCTTGATGGTAGAGGGAAAATCGCAGCGTCCAATGGATCCTCGAACAAAAGGCCTTCAAGCTTCGCAACCTTGCGGTATTCTCTGGCGTTCGGTCCAATCCAAATGGGAGATCCTTCGAGATCTTTGACGACGTGGGCTGCCGTAAGAATGTACAAGTGCTCTTCGAGGCGTACAATGACTCCAGAGCCGACTGGTCGCGGCCGAGGTCCCTCTGCTGACAGCAACTGAACTGCGCTCGAAGCGAGTTGCGTCCGAAGCCGATCGCCAATTTCCAGAAGGGCCTTGTCGTCCACTCTCAACTCCGCTCTCTTAATGCAGCTTCCGGCAGCCTGCACGCTTCTTCGCAAAAGACGTCGGCGAGATCGGATCGCCTGACTTACTCGGCCTTCTTCTCATCCCTGCGGGCGATGGAAGCTCTGCGGGCCGCTTCGGGCCGGTCGTCAGCACGTATAATTTTGCTACCCGCCTTACCGCTCTTTCCCGAGGGCCACCGCAGCGGGGTTCTTCTTTTTCTTGCTCTATCCGGGCTGAGCTACGCCCCACTCTCTCCTAACTTTAGCAGCGTGAGCGGTACGGTCAAAAGCTCAGCTTCAAAGCAAACTGCACCACGCGCCAACTCTCGCCGTTCTGATTCGTCGTCGCCGAACTCGCCGTCGACAGCGTCACGCAACAGGCTTGGCCGAAGACGCCAGAGTTGATAGCGGGCGAGCCGACGCTGGCGTCCCGCGGGTTGCGGAAGTTGGGATGGTTGAGGGCGTTGAAGAGCTCGGTGCGGAAGACGGCGCGGACACGCTCGGAGATAATGAATCCTTTGGAGATGCCCGCGTCGAGGTTCCAGTAGCTGAGGCCCTTGAAGATGTTGCGGCCCAGGCCCACCTCGCCCGGCGCCGGTGCGACGAAGGCTTCGGCGTTCTGGAAGTAGACCGGTCCGGTGACGCCGGCCTTTTGCTGGAGTTTGGCCTCAGGCAACGCCGCGCCGGGTTTCAGCGCCGCGCGGGATTGGGCCGAGAAGTTGTGCGTGAGGACGCCGGACCGCACCGTGAACGGTTCGCCCGATTGATAGGTATAGATGCCGTTGACGCTCCAGCCTCCGATGATGAAATCGACGGCGCGGCCCGAGCTGCCAGCGAACCGCTTGCCTTTGCCGAAAGGCAGTTCGTAGATGCCGGTCATGTTGATCACGTGGCGCTGATCGAAATCCGAGCGCGCCCGTTCGTTGCGATAGTTGCGCCCGTCGGCCGGGGTGCGCGCATTGGTGGTGGTGAGGCCGCCGCCGACGGCAGCGGCCACCGGGTCGATGGAGAGATTGTCGATCGACTTGCCTAGCGTATAGGCGCCGTTCAGCAGCAGCCCCGCCTGATCGAAGCGCTTGCGAGCGGTGAATTGCGCAGCGTGATAGTTGGAGTCTCCGCCATTGTCGATCATCAGAATCTGCGCGAACTGCTGGTTGCGGCGGAGCCTCGCGTCCGTGGTGAATTGCTCAAGACGCCCAGCGAAATTGCCGGCAGCATTCTGATCGAGATCGGCGCGCGTGGCGGCGGTGTTGAGAAATGACGCGAGGCCTGAGGTATTCAGTTGCAACAGCGGTATGGCGGCCGCGCCTGGGCAGGCCGCACCGGTGGCTAGCGTGCCATCGGCACGGCAACCGGCCAGCGCCACGTTTTTCTGCATGCCAAGGAAGGAAGACAGAATCGGCGCGGCATCCACTTGGTTCACATCCCACGAACGATAGAGGCGGGTGCCGCGCCGGCCCACGTAACCGGCCGTCACCACATAACCACGCCCAACCTCCCGTTGCATCGTCACGTTCCACATGTGCACGGTGGGAAGTTGCAGGTTTGGATCGAAGAGCCGCGCGGGTGGGGCATTGCTGAGCACTTGTGCCTGCGGCGTCAGGAAAGTCGAAGGCTTCACCGAGGGCAGGGTCATCTCATTGAGAAAGCCGCCACCCAGCCGCACGTTGGTGACGGCTTGGCACCCGGGCGTCGTCACCAGCGCGCCGTTGGCTCCGGAAAATTGCGAGCTGCAGCGGAAGGTCTGGCCCGGAACCGCGGCCGCGACCGACGTCACCTGGAAAGTATTCAGTGGATCGAACGCCAAGCCATAACCGGCGCGGATCACCATCTTCGCCGAATTGCCCGGTGACCACGTGATGCCGAAGCGCGGCGCAATGGCGCCCCAATTGAAGTTGCGGAACCAGCGGTTTGCCTGGACGTAGGTGACAGGGCCTTCGCTGCCATCAATGTTCTTGTTCGGCACATAGACGCGGCCGCCCGCCTCAGTAGGCGGAGGGTTAAGCTCCCAGCGAACTCCCAGGCTCAACGTGACGTTGCGCCTCACCTTCCATTCGTCATGTGCGAAGAAGTTGAATTGCTTGGCGCGTTGGCCCTGGGCCCACAGCGTGACGCTTCTCTCGCCCGAGCGCACCGGCAGGAATGTATCGCTGCGGAGGTCTCCCATAAACACCTGCGTCAGGCCAGCGGGAATGCCGAGCAGATCGTTCACCATGCCTTGCAACCGGTTCAGGTCTACGGCGGCAATGCCTGGCGCGGTGCCCGTGGCCGGAGCGGGGAAGGTGAAACCCGCGGGAGGGCGGGTGGTGCGCGACAACGAGATGGCCGGCGTGAGGCTGGTGCCCCCCACGTCGCCGCGCTGATCATTGTGTTGGTAGAACCGGAAATTAGCTCCAAACCGCATAACGTGCTTGCCGGTGAGGTAGCTCAGGGTCTCCACGATCTGTGGCGTGTTGACGGCGCGGAACGTGCGCGGATTGGCTGTGTAATCTACGTCGGAGTTGTTGAAGGTAAAGCGTGGGGTGTTGGGGAAAGACGGATTGGCTTCGCCTTGGGTGAACAAAAACTGCCAGCGCGAAAAGCCCAGAGTAAGTTCATTGACCATGCGCGGCGAGATTACGCTGCGCAGCCCGATGGCGACGTTGGTGGCGGGGCGGAACACCTCGCCGCGCGGAGGAAAGCCGGGAATCACCACCGGGCGGCCGTTGAGCGGGTCTCCATTCAACGTGCTCTGCCGGGCGCCCAGGACACGGCCGAACAGCGAGTGGTTGTCGTTGATCGTATGGTCAACTCGCACCAGATACTGCGGACCGCGCACTTGGACCGGCGAGTTCCACTGGAGCGCGCCGGTGTTGAGTCCATCGCCGGCGTTAAAAGAATTCGGCGCCGGATAGCCGCCGAGCACTTTCTTGACCGCCGAATCCAGCCCGATGCCCAGCGGGTCATTGGCAAACACATCATAGGAAGCGACGCAGTTGGAATCGCCCACCCCGGCGCAGTTCCGCACCCCGGCCGCGTACTCGCCGCTGCGCGAGTCCACCAGGAGTTGGCTGTTCTGCGTAATGCGTTGCCCGTTGACCACCAGCGGATTGGTGGGATTGGCCACCCAATAGCGGAAGATGCCGTTCAGCGCCGAGGGCGTGTAGAGGTCAACGGGTTCGCCGAAGGCTTTGTCCACCGGGTCGGCAAAATTCACCTTCTGCCCCTGCCAGCTTCCAAAGAAGAATGTCTTGTTCTTGCGAATGGGGCCGCCGAGTTCGAAACCATACTGATTCAACTGCAACACCGGCTTCTTCGCACCTTGCGCCGACGAATAGAACTCCTGGGCGTTGAGCGCCGTGTTGCGGAAGAACTCAAAGGCCGTGCCATGCAACTTGTTGGTGCCGGACCGGGTGGCGATGGACACGTTGGCGCCTGAGTTGCGTCCTTCTTCGGCGGTGGGATTCGAGGTGGTGACCTTAAACTCCTGGACGTTGTCCGGGTTGAGGCGGAAGATGTTGTTGGTCGGGTTGGAACTGGTGGATTCGTTGGCCTCGATGCCGTCGATCGTCACATTCACTGCTGTGGATCTGGCGCCGTTGACGTTGACCGTGTTGCCGGAGCGCTGCGTGACGCCCGGCTCATACATCAGCAGGTTGAGCGGATTGCGGCCATTGAGCGGGAGTGACACGATGGATTTCTGCTCCACCACATTGCCCAGCGTCGCCGATGATGTCTGTAGTACTTCCGACGATGCGCTGACCGAGATGCTCTCGGCGGCCGCGCCCACTTCCATCTGCACGTTGACGATGGCCGGGGTGTTGACCTGGACGACGTTGCCCGTGCGAGCCGCGGTCTTGAATCCGGCTGCTTCCACCTTGATCGTGTATGTGCCCACGGGGATGGACTGGAATGCGTAAACCCCGGATTGCGTGACCGACTGCTTTTGCGTGATCCCCGTGGCTTCATTGATGAGAGTCACCGAAGCTGCGAGTAGGGCCGCGGCCGATGGATCGGTGATCGTGCCGGAGATTTGCGAGGTGGAAGTCTGGGCGGTGACCAAACTTGTGAACAAGCAGAAACAGGCAAGTAAGCGGCGGTCTTTCATTGATAGACTCCCCTTTTGGCAAGCTTTACCGTAGTATAGCCGGGGATTAAAAGAGCCAGATGGCGGTCAGTCCGCCGACGATCGCCGCTCCGAATGGAACAGCCAGTTGACGCGCCAGCGTGGGTCCGCCGAGGGCGGCGGCGATGCAACCTTTGGCAACCAGATTCGAGAGCGCAGCCGTGACGACCACGCGCCAGCCCACCTCGCCATCCAGGCTGCCGGATTGCACCAGACGCGCCGTGGATAGTGTAATCGCGTCGACATCGGTGATGCCGGAGACGGCGGCTACCAGATACAGGCCCCGCTCTCCGAGTAGGTCCCGCGCCGCTGCCGTGGCCAGCAGCACCGCGCTATAGACGATCCCAAACAGCAGCGCCACTCCGGTTTGCGAAGGATCCTGCAAAGGCTCCGATGAGACCACGGCGCGATTGCCTCGCCACCGCATCAGCGACCCGCTGACAAGAATCGCAAAGAGAGCGGCCAGTGGGCCCGCCGCCTGCGCCAGCCAGCCGGGGGCGGCGACCGCGATTATGATGATCAAACGGGCAAACACCACTGCGGACGCCATCACAATCACGGTGGCGGCCCAGGCCGGGGCTAGTCCGTCCTTGCCGATGCGGCGCGCATAACTCACCGTGGTGGCGGTGCTTGAAACTAACCCACCCACGAAACCGCTCAGTAGGATACCGCTGCGAGGCGCCAGGAACTTGTGAGCGAGGTAGCCGGCAAAGCTGACGCCGACGATCAACAGCACCATCCACCAGATATGGCGCGGATTCAGTACCGCGTACGGCCCGAAACTCTCGTCAGGCAGCACTGGCAGCACGACAAAGGAGAGCAGCGCGAACTGGACAGCCGCCTTGAAGTCCGTTTCATCAAGCTGGCGCGCCAGCGAGTGGAGCTCGACCTTGAACGCCAGTAGTGCCGCCACGATCATTCCACAGGCGATCGATAGCGAAACCGTGCCCGCGGCGAGATACGCTCCGTTGGCGTAGGTGAACAGGGCCGCTGCTTCGGTGGTAACTCCATGGTTGGCCCCTTCGGCGCGATGTTGTTCTGTGAGCGCCCCCGACACCAGAATGGCGGCCAATGCCAGAAAACCGGCGGCCGGCATCCAGCCACCGAGCAATCCACACAGGAAACCGAACAACGAGAACAGAGCGAAGGACCGGAGCCCGGCAATGCGCGCCGCCGCCCGCTCACGCTGCAGCCCAACCAGGAGGCCTAAGCCAGCGGCGACGCCCATCCGCCAGAACAGTTCGGCCAGCGGCATTAGATGCTAAGGACTGGACATGGTGCTTCCCGGATGATCGGGAAGAGCTGTGACCATGCGCGGCCGATTCCTTCCTGGGAGTGACCGCGGCCCGTCACTATGAGATCTGCCCCACGTGTCTGCGCCATTCGACGCACCTCCTCGGCCGGACGGCCCTCGACGATTTCGTACGGCGCCTGAATCCCGGTTTCCTGCCGCAGCCGCCGCATCTTTTCGTCGGCGGCGTCCAGGACGGCCTTTCGATACGGTGCGTAATCGACCTCCCAAGCTGCGGCCGGCAATTCAACAACATGCACCAGTATCAGCTCGGCCTCGTATTTTTTGGCCACGCTACAGGCCGCGCGGATGACGGCGTCTGTCTCTTCGCTATCAAGATTCAGCGCGCATAACACGCGGCGGTAGGGGAAGGCCGGTTGGCTTTCGGCGTGATGCACGTCGGTCCAAACCGCGCAGTCCACGTCATGAAGAATCTTGGACGTCACCGAGCCCAGCAGGAAGCGGCGGAACGCGCCGTGGCCGTGCGTCGGCAGCATCACCAAGTCCGCGCCTTGATGGCGAATAGCATCACGAACTACGCGGCCCGGTTCGCCGTCTTCTACCATCAACGTGGGCTTGAGGCCGGGGAACATCTCCTGGTCAAATTCCCTCAGCCGCTCCTCCTGCCGCTTGCGCATCTGCACGAAGTCCGGCAGCGGCATGGCTACCGAAGCCTCTACCGATCCCATGACCAAGGGCACGGGGTCAACGGCATGGAGCAGAATCAGGTCCGCCTCGTATTTTTCGACGGTCTGGCGGACGAACGGGGCGATGGCCCTGCATCGATCGGAAAAGTCCACCGGGAAGAGAATCTTGCGAAACGGCAGCATGTAGCGGGCTCCTTCAACCCGTTTGCTGCAATCCGGTCTCCAATTCCAAAATGCAAGTCAATGAGGTTGTAGATCCCGACGCAGCCACGCGTGCTGTTGGCCGAAGCCGAGCGGCTTCCGGAAGGGCGCAGTTGCCGGTGGTCACGTCTGCCGGACGAATTTGCCAGGCTCGGCACGCAAGGAGCCGGGTTCG
This sequence comes from Acidobacteriota bacterium, assembly GCA_043730365.1. Taxonomy (GTDB): domain Bacteria; phylum Acidobacteriota; class Terriglobia; order Bryobacterales; family Bryobacteraceae; genus VFZP01. Next base: position 35,839 of record JAYTKJ010000505.1, read on the forward strand.
GTCTTAGTGCTTCGCGGATTGTTCCTTTTCAAGGTTTTGGTTCAACTTCGTGAGCGTTTCGCTGGGGCCACGTTCCGGCGAAGCGGCGGGGGCTTCAGGGATGATTAGCTTTCGCAACCCCGGGCCCACCTGATATATAGTTATGATCGCCGTGAACAATCCAGCGCTCTTCAGGTGTAACTGCGACAAATATTCGTATCTGGGCGGATAGGTAAAAGCCAACACCACCAGTACCGTCCCGGCCATGTACAAAGCCAGGAGGCTTCCGATGAGGACCGCACATTCGCCCGCTCTGGGGCAGGATCCGTATCGGGCATATCTCCAAAGCACCAGCATGGCCAGGAACACGATTTGGATGGCGGGCAGTAGCGATAGGTTGCCGGACAGCGCCTGCAGAAATTTAGCCGCCTGGTCGTTAATGAGTGGATCCATTCAAACTGTTTCGCCTGTTCAACCACAATCTCGTAGCCACGGCACCCGCTGCCGCTCCGGCTAGGCCGCCAAAGGTCCCGGCGAGGAAAATGCCGCCGAAGGCAGCGAGGATGGCCGTGGTCACAATGCGATCGCCGTCTGGGATAGGGTTGATCTTTCCCTGGCGGTCTGAGTAGACCGCTTTTCCATTCGGTAGCCGCACGACGAACCGAGGCTCGGCGAGAATTCGTTCCTGATAGAGATAGACCGGATAGCCCTCCGGGCTCGTTCCGATGGGCTCTGGACTATAGATCGACTCGATACGTTCTTGCGGCAATGGTGGAACCTCTCCTATATTAAGATCGATTCCCTCTTCGCGTTTGTACTGTAGGTATTGGGCCGAGAGCCCAAAGGATAATGACCTTAGCAGGTCTGGCGCGGCGACAGGCTGAAGGTCCCCCGTCGCTGGCGATACCGGCGGTCCGCCCGGTTTGGAAGTTAAGTTCTTGAGAGCCTCCGCCAAGGGGTCTCCTCCTTCGACAACACTCTGGACGTCGTTGACAGCCACTTGGGCCCTGCCATACCTCTAATCCTAAGGTAAAACACTTAGTTAATTCTATGACCGATCAATTGCGCATTGTCACCCCCATTGAGGCAGTTGACACCCTCAATCAAGTGAATCAAGTGGCCGATCGCCGCGTCCCAGGTTCCTGTCCAAGGCTACGAAAAGGAGGCGAGAAACGGGTTCGATGGACCGACAAAGGGCCGCATGTTGAGTTCCTTCACCTTCACTTCTAAGGGTTGGCCCGACGATTGCAGCAAGAGAAGTGGAGACTTCCAACAAAATGCAAGCCAACACAGTGGTAGAACCCGAAGCAGTCCCGGCTACTAAGGACTTGCGGGAATTGGCCAAGATCGAGGGCCCCTGCGTCACGATTTATGTGGGTGGCCACAAGGCCGGTTCCGGATCGCGGCCCATGAGAGTGCGATTGCCGGCGCTGCTGGCCGAAGCCGAGCGATTGCTGGAGCAGCGCGGCGTGCTTCCCACCGATCGCCAGAGCCTGATGGAGCCACTACGTGAGCGAGCCGGTGAAGTGGACCTGGGTTCGGGGCACGCTGGTGGGTTGGCGCTTCTGCGCTCCCCGCGTGATTTTGAGCAAGCCTGGCTGCCCTGGAACGTCGAAGATAAAGTGGTTCTGGAAGGCTATCCGCTGCTCACGCCAATGAGTGAAGGCATGAAGAGCCACCGCAGGTTTCTGTTGCTAGCGATTTCAAAGAAACACACTCGGCTGCTGGACTGCGGCCCTGCCGGGCAACAGCCGTTAGCCCTGCCAGTTGGCGTCGCCCAGAGCTTGGAGGAATTTGAAGGCTTTGACAAGCCTGACCACAATCGCGGCCGGACCGGTGCCGGTGCCGCGTTCACTATGGATACTGCTTTTGAGAAACAGCCCAACTACCTGCATGACTTTTGCCGTGCGCTCGAGCGCGGGTTGCAGCCGCTGCTAGACCAGCGCGCGCTGCCACTGGTGATTGGCGGCGCGACCGCCGAGTTGTCAGCCTACCGGGCTGTGAACCGGTACAAGCTGCTCGCGCCGGGAGCCATCGAAGGCAGCCCCGACGGCGGTTGGACCGACTCAGAGTTGGCAGACAAAGGCCGCGCGATCGTCAAAGATTGGCGTCCTTCTGAAACCCAGCATGCCGTCGATCTGTACTTGCGGGCTGGTCCAGGCAAGAAGGCGACGGAGATGCAGGAGATCCTGCAGGCCGCTGCGGCCGGACGGGTGCTGCACCTGTTCCTGGCCGGCGCGCTCACCGAGACCGGAGACGTGGACAAGATCCTCGGGCGCGTGCTGCCAAGCGGAGCTACCCGAAACGAGCACGATCACTTGGCCAACGCCGCCGCCGTGGAGACTTGGCGGCACGACGGGCAGGTGTGGAGTCTGGATGAGCCACTTGACGGCGCGGCCGTGGCTGCGGTGTTTCGCTGGTAGCGGTTCACAGCTCGATCTGCAAAGCGCATACGTGCCGGAACACGAGCGACACCGGCAAACCGACGACGTTGAAGTAACAGCCTTCGATCCGATCGATAAAGCGGGACGCCTTGCCCTGAATCGCGTAGGCGCCCGCTTTGTCCATTGGCTCCCCGCTATAGGCATAAGCCTTGAGCCACTCCTGCGGCACCGGCCTGAAATGTACGCGGGTGGTCTCACAATCTACGATCACCTCGGCGTCTCGGCGCAGGCAGATGCCGGTGAGAACCTCGTGCGTTTGCCCGGACAGCGCCGTTAGCATTTCGAGTGCCTCCTCCGGGTTGGCGGGCTTTTCCAGAATGCGCGCGCCGAGCCGGACCGTCGTATCGGCGGCGAGGATGACTTGGCCCGGTGCGGCCTTGACGGCACGCGCCTTTTCCTCGGCCAGCCGCCGCACGTACGCCTCTGCGCCCTCTCCCTCTCCGCGCACTTCGTCGATCCTCGCTGCCCGCACAACAAATTCGATTCCGGCGTTGCGTAGGAGTTCGGCACGGCGTGGGGAAGCGGAGGCTAGGATGATCATCTAAATCTCATCATATCTGCCGATAAGGGGGACTAATGAGTCAGACGGTTGAACCGGCCTTCGTCGAATCTGCTTTCAAGGAACTGCCCCCGTTGCCGGATGTGGCTATGAGGTTGATCAGCGCCGTGAACGATGAACGGGCGGGTACCGGCGCCATTGTCGCTATTCTCCGGACTGATGCGGCGCTGACGGCGGAGGTTCTACGGCGCGCTAACTCTCCGGTATATGGATTGGCCGCCAAGGTATCCTCGTTGGGACAAGCTGTCATGCTGCTGGGAGTCGATGAAGTTCGACGCATGGCCACTACGATTTCGCTGAGCCAGCATTTCGGCCGCGGGCAGTCAGCGATGCGGCGTCTTTGGCGGCATGCTTTTGCGCGCGCGCTGGTGGCCGAGCGGATTGCAGCTAGCTCCGGAGCGGCGTCCGGCGAGGCTGCCTATACGGCGGGTTTGCTGGCCGATATCGGCGTCTACGGTTTTATGGTGAGCTTTCCAGATGCTGAGCAGCGCGTCCTTGAAGCGGCGTCCACCGGCGAGGCGATGTTGGAGGCCGAGGAACGGGAGTTTGGGGTAAACCATTGCCAGGCGGGCGAGTGGCTGGCCCAACGCTGGCGGCTGCCTGAGTCCATCGCCTCAGCTGTTGTAGGTCACCATGAGGCTCCCTCGGCGGCTACTCTGGCGGCGCATGTCTATTGGGCCGATCATGTGGCAACCTATCTGGCCTTCGGATTCCTTGGGACGCAATCCGGCGCCGCCAATTTGGACGGCTACGCCTGTCTGCGGGAAGACATCCGGTTACTGGGCCAAGCCCTGCCGGAGGACGCCGAGGAGCTTTTTATGTGGTTGGTGGCTCGCGTCCCGGCGTGATCAGGCGGCCCGATCCTGCTGCTGTGCAAACAATGGCGATTGGGCCGCCGCCGCTGCGGTCCGGGCTGGCGCGGCCATGGCCGGGTTGGCGGCCAGCAGGCTCTGCATCTGCAAGGCGTCGATCACCGAGTGTCCTTCAGCATCATTATTGAACACCACAAAAGTGGTCTCAGCAAAGCGCGCGACGTTTTCGATGCGCGTCCGCCACTGGGCCAATTCCTCGTTGGTGTACATATAGTCGTTACCGCTGACGCCGTACGGCCGGTCGTCAAATAGTCCGAAGCCAGGCCCGCAAGTGCGTCCATGCAGCTTCACGTAACCCACGCGCCAGGTGAGGCGTGACGTCGGTGGTGTCGAGCGTACCGATTGCGGTTGGTCCAGATTGGCAAAGCCGACATGATGATCGATCAACGCACCGGCGGCTTCCTCAACATTCCAACTGGCGTGGCGCAATTCGGCCACCAGTGGGAATTCATGAAATTGCCTGCGCAGCTGGATCAGGAACGAGCGATTCTCCGTCGTGAAGCGAAACGACGCGGGAAATTGCATCAGCACGCAACCAAGGCGTCCCTGATCCAGCAATGGGCGCAGACCCTCCGAAAATTGGCGCACCGCAGCGTCGTCCACCTGGCGTTCGTGCGTGAACTGGCGGTTCATCCGGGCGGTGAACTGGAAGCGAGGATTGCCGTCCACCATGCGGGCCCAATAGCGGGCCAGCTCCGGACGGACCATGTGATAAAAGGATGAAGTGACTTCGAGCGTATCAAACCGCTCCGCCATGAATTCGAGCGAGCTGAACCCCTGTCCAACGCTTTGCGGATAGACCAAGCCATCCCAGTGCTTGTGCGCCCACCCGGCCGGTCCACACCGGATCAGCGCAGGTTGGGTGGGGGAGGTGACGATGTTTCGCATAGACGGTTTCGCTCTCTATTCGCCTCCAGTCTAAAGCGAATCCGTCCTTGAGTCAAGCGAATTGTTCGCCTTTTGTTTGCCTGGGTCGGCTGGTACCGGAGTTTATTTTTCATTGGGGGTGTAACCGTGAACGGGGGGTACACACCTTTACAGTATCCCCGTTACGAAAGCGGGCGCCCTTCACCCCTCATCACCCAATCGGGCGCCCGCACTTCCTTCTAGTCGTTAAACATTCCCTCAAACAGGACCGAGCTCAGATAGCGTTCACCGGAGTCAGGGAGAACGACGACGATGGTCTTTCCCAGCATGGCTGGCTCCTTGGCGACGCGCAAGGCCACTGCGGCCGCCGCTCCACAGGAGATACCGCAGAGAATGCCTTCTTCCTTGGCCAATCGACGGGCCATCTCAATCGAATCCTCGTTGGTGACGGTTTCGATTCGGTCCACCATCTTGAGATCGAGCGTATCGGGGATAAAGCCGGCTCCGATGCCTTGGATTTTGTGCGGGCCTGGCTTCACAGTTTGGTTTGATAATGTTTGGGAAATGATAGGAGAAGCAGTGGGTTCTACTCCAACCGAGACCAGCTTTTTGCCCTTCGCCTCTTTGATGAACCGGGATACGCCGGTGATGGTTCCGCCGGTGCCAATGCCTGAGACCAGGACGTCTACTTCTCCGTTGGTGTCCTCCCAGATTTCAGGTCCGGTTGTCTCAAAGTGAATTCTTGGGTTTGCCGGGTTTTTGAATTGCTGCAAAAGGACATAGCGGTTTGGATCGGCCGCGGCGGTTTGCTCGGCGATGGCGATGGCGCCTTTCATGCCGAGCGATCCCTCGGTGAGCACTAGATTGGCCCCGAACGCTTTCAGCACCTTGCGCCGCTCCAGCGACATGGTCTCGGGCATGGTGAGGGTAATTGGATAGCCGCGCGCGGCGGCGACGAAGGCCAAGGCGATGCCCGTATTGCCGCTGGTGGGTTCGATCAGTTCCTTACCAGCCTTGAGCAAGCCTCGTTTTTCGGCGTCCCAAATCATGGATGCACCAATACGGCATTTGACCGAGTAGGCAGGATTGCGGCCCTCGATCTTGGCCAGGACACGGGCGCCTGCGCCCTGAGTCACCCGATTGAGGCGAACCAATGGCGTACGGCCGATGCTGAGCGAATTATCGTCAAAAATCATAAGAGCTCCTAACGTAAATCAAATGTCCCAGTTGGGCACGTACTTGCCCTGCCGCTCGTTCCAGGAACGGGCCACCTCGGCAAAATTATTGCGATCCAGGATATCGGTTACCGTGCGCTCTACTTCGCCCCAGAGCGCTCCAAAAGGAGATGGCGTCTGTTTGCGAGCCAGCTTGCGGCTACCGTTCCCTTCCATGTAGCGAAGGACTTCGCCTACCGTAATCGCTTCGGCGGGCCTGGCCAGCAGATAGCCGCCCTCAGCCCCACGCCGCGACTCAACAAACCCACCTTGCTTGAGCCCGGACAGAATCAACTCGAGAAACTTCTGCGGAATCTTCTGGCGTCTGGCAATGGAGGCGATCTTGACGGGTTCGGAGGCGCGCTGCGCCGCCAGATCGAGTATGGCCAGCAGGGCATACTCGCCCTTCACTGAGATATTGAATGGTCCCAACTGGGCATCTCCAGGTTCCACATAGAGATTACTGGAATGGACCGCCACCGGTCAACTATCTTCAGCATCGCACGCCGCTTACTGGCCCAACTGGTGGCAGAGCGAGCATTCGGTAGATACGGCCTTGGCGCGGTGGCAGTTGACGCAGGCGGTCATGTTGGTGCCAACTTCCTTGGCGAGGACGTCGCGTGTGGAGACCGGGCCGTGGCAGGTGGCGCAGTCGATGCCAGCTCTCCCGGCGGTATGAGAGGAGTGGCTGAAGAAGACGAAGTCAGGCACGCGGTAGATAGGCACCCAGGGGACGGGCCTGCCGGACCTGTGGAGAGACGCGAGCTGCGCAATCGAGGGCTTGCTTGCTGCCACGGTGGCGTGGCAGCTCATGCATCGCCGGGTGGAGGGAAGGCCCGCGCGATCGTTGCGCTTGGCGTTCTCGTGACAATAGGAACAAACGAGGCCTGCGGCGGTGTGGCTGCGGTGCGAGAACGGAAGCGGCTGCGGGGCGACTTCCTGAGGGAGCTTTTCCTCCTTGCCCTGGTAGGTTTTTTGCGCGAGCAAGACGGCGCCAAAGATGAGGACGCAGCTACTGCGGCAGCGCATAGGCGACGATTTTGCCCGAGTAGGCCGAGTCGTACTTGTTGCCGCCGCCCGCTGCGATGACGACGAACTGTCGGCCCGTCTTCGATCCCAGATAAGTAGCGGGCGTCGCCATGCCGCTGGCCGGGAGGCTGGTTACCCAGATTTGCTTGCCGGTTGCGCTATCAAAAGCGCGGAACTTGCGATCGTTGGTGGCGGCGATGAAGATGAGCCCGCCGGCGGTGACGATACTGCCACCGATGTTGGGCGCGCCAGTGGGCGGCACGCCGCGCGCGGTGAGTTCGTCGAATTCGCCGAGGGTGGAGCGCCAGCGGATGGCTCCGGTGTTGAGATCGATCGCATAGAGACTGCCCCACGGGGGCTGCTGGCAGGGGTAGCGGTGCGAGTCCCAAAAGAACTCCGGACCTATGCCGCGGAGGGCGAAGGGGATTTTCGATTCCGGCCCGCGCGGCACCAGACGGAAGACGCCGCCGACGTCCATGGTATTGACGAAAAGGGTTTGGGTGGCCGGATCGAACGATGCGCCGCCCCAGTTGGTGCCGCCGTTCAAGCCCGGAAACAAGACCTGCGGCGTCTTGCCCAGAGGATCGTAGATGGAAGTGCCGGTTTTAACGCCTTTGAGCAAAGCGGTGCATTCGTCATGCGATTCAGGAGTGACGTTGGTGACTTCGTCGGCCCGCATGGCTTGTCGTGCGACGGGCGGCGGCTTCACCGGGATGGGCTGCGTGGGCCAGCTTTGCTCTCCATCAATGGCGCTGGGCGGGAATTTTTTCTCGACGACCTCGAAGAGCGGGCGGCCCGTCAGCCGGTCGAGCAGAAAGACGAAACCCATCTTGGTGACCTGCGCTACACCGGCCACCTCGCGCCCATTGCGGCGCACAGTGACGAGCGTGGGCTGAGCCGGCAAGTCGTAATCCCAGATGTCATGGTGGACGGTTTGGAAGTGCCAGCGCCGCGCGCCGGTCTCGCAGTCCAGGGCGAGGACGCTGTTGCCATAGAGGTTGGCGCCCCGGCGATCGCCGCCGTAGAAATCGTAGGAGGGCGAGGTGGTGGGCGCAAAGATGAGGCCGAGCTTTTCATCCACGGCGAAGGGAGCCCAGGCGTTGGCGCCGCCACGGTTGGTGTTGGAGCCCGTCGGCTGCCAGGTTTCGCTGCCCTTCTCGCCGTCCCTCGGCACGACATGGAATCGCCATTTCTCGCGGCCGGTAGGGATGTCGAAGGCGCGGATGTCGCCGCTGGGGCCTTGCGGGGCTCCATCGCTCACGAGCGCGCCGGTGATAACCGTGTTCTTGCAGACGCCTGGCGGTGAGGTGATGCGGTACTGGTTACCGGGGAAGGCGGCGAGTTCGGACGTGGCCAGGTCCAGGTGGCCGTGATTGGCGCCACCGAACGCGGGATCGGGCTTGCCGGTGGCGGGGTCGAGTGACCATAGGCGCCCGTGCAGGTCGCCGAGCAGCAGGCGGCGCTGTTTGCCGTCGGTCCAATATGACACACCGCGGTTGACCAGAAGGTTCATCCGGACCGTCTTGTCGATTTGGGGATCGAAGGCCCAGAGCTGGCGGCCGGTTTCGGGGTCGAGCGCGATGACTCGGCAGAAAGGGGTGGTGAGGTAGAGGACGCCGTCAATGATCAACGGCGTGGTTTCAAAGGCGGTGCGGCTCGGTAGAGTGGAGCCGTCGCTCACGTCGCCGGTGTCGAACGTCCAGGCCTCGCGGAGACTGGCGACGTTGGTCGTGTCGATCTGGCGGAGGGGCGAGTGGCGCATGCCGCCGGGGTCTCCGCCGTACGAGACCCAGTCTTGAGCCGAGCCAACGGCGGACAGCAGGAGGAACGACGCGAAAATTTTCAATTGCTACCTTCGCGCAGTATACATCTAATGCCCGCGGCCCAATGCGATACACTCGCGGCTATGCTGCCAATGGCCCTGCTGCTGTCTTCGCTTACCGTGGCGGGCGATCTCTCGGGAATGCTCGACGCCTATTTGACCGCCTCGGCCGAGCGGCATTGGCTTGAGCGCCGGGCCCTCCTCCGCACGCTCGATTCGCCGGAGGCCGTGAGGCGCCGTCAAGAGTACATCCGGCAAACTGTGTCTGCGTCGCTCGGAGGTTTTCCGGTGCGCACTCCGCTGGCGGCGCGGATCACCGGGGCGCTGGAGCGAGATGGCTATCGAATAGAGAAGTTGATTTTCGAAAGCCTGCCGGGCTTCCCCGTCACGGCCAACGTCTATGTTCCCGAGGGCGGCACGGGCCCCTATCCGGCGGTGCTCGGTGTGGCGGGACATAGCGAAGAAGGCAAGGCCTTCGAGGTTTACCAACGCGGATGGATCGAGATGGCGCGCCGCGGGATGCTAGTGCTGGCGTACGATCCGCCGGGGCAAGGTGAGCGGTCTCAGTATTGGGATCGCGCGGCAGGCAAATCGAAGATTGGCATCGGCACGCACGAGCATTCGATGGCCGGATTGCAGTGCCTCCTCACGGGAACCAACATCGCGCGGTACGAAATCTGGGACGGCATTCGCGCGGTGGATTATCTGCTGACTCGGCCGGACGTCGACCCCAAACGTCTGGCGGTGGCGGGGAACTCGGGCGGCGGCACGCAGTCAGCCTATCTGGCCGTGCTCGAGCCTCGGCTCGCCGCAGCGGCGCCGTCTTGTTATCTGACGTCGTGGGAATCGATGTGGCTCAAACTTGGGCCGCAGGATGCCGAGCAGAACTTTCACGGATTTATCTCCAG
>JAYTKJ010000506.1:0-11497 GCA_043730365.1 Acidobacteriota bacterium
CTTCCTCGATTGGATGCGCGGGCTGGCGGCGGTGGTCATGCTCCAAGGCCACGTCTTCCATTCCTACACGAGCAAGGAGTGGCGCGAAGGATCAATCTACATTCTTTCGCAATTTGTCGGCGGCATGCCCCCGGCGGTGTTCCTTTTTCTGACCGGGGTGACGCTGGCGTTCCTCATGGATTCCTGCGAGCGCAAGGGACTGACGGTGGGCGAGCGTTGGCAGATGGCGCTGCGTCGAGCCGGGTATCTCCTGACGCTCGCTTATCTGTTTCGCCTGCAACTTTGGATTTCCGGTCTGCCCGCCAGCCCGTGGTCGGATCTGCTGAAAGTGGACATCCTCAACTGTATGGGATTCGGCATGGCGGTCTTGTCGGTGATGAGTGTGTTTCCGACCGCCGACCGAATTCGTCTGGCCGCCGTGTTGGGCGTGGCGATTGCCGCGCTGTCGCCGTTGGTCTCGGCTATCGACTGGAACGGCATGCCCTTGCTGCCCAAAGCCTATCTGACACCGGACTTCAACTTCTTCAGCTTCTTCCCGTGGGCCAGTTTCCTGGCGTTCGGGTTGGCCTTTGGCAGTCTGCTGCGCGTGGTGCGCGAGGAAAACTCCGAGCGCCTGATGCATTGGATTGCGCTGCTCGGTTTCGGAATGATACTGGGCGGGCAGTTCTTCGCCGGTATCCCGTACTCGATCTATGCCAAGTCCGACTTCTGGCTGGACAGCCCCGCGCTGATCTTCATCAAGTTGGGAGTGATTCTGGTGATCATGTCGGCCGCTTTTGCCTGGAACCGCTGGGTGATCCGCGAGCGCTGGAATTGGCTGCGGCAAATGGGAACGACGTCACTCATGATCTATTGGGTTCATATCGAACTGATCTACGGACGTTGGTTGTGGTTTTGGAAAGAGAACCTCAGCGTGTCCCAGACAGCGCTCGTGGCATTGGTGGTGATATTGCTGATGCTAGGCCTGTCGCTAGTCCAGACCAATTGGAGCCGTTTGCGGGCCTGGATCTCGAACGCTACGTTGCGACCGGCGCGGCGCAGTGCCGAGGCCGATTAGCCTAGCTAGTCAAGAAGCGCCCGGGCTCTTGACTTGACCCGGTCCAGACCGGATCCAAACAGCTTCTCAAATTCCTGCTCGGGCGTGGTGAGCGAGAACTTCACCGTCCGGCCGGTGGCCGTCATCTGGACGCTATCCAGCAAACCCATGGGGCCGGACTTGGCGCCGTTCGATTGGGCCATCGACGCGAAAAACTTGAGCACGTCCACCAACGCCGAGGCGTCCTTGTCCGATCGTGTCATGGCCTCGCCGCTCATAATGACGTTGGCGCCGAACTTCATCCCCGCCGTCACGCTTTCGATTCCCTGGACCAGGTCTCCCGCCATCGCGCCCTTGATGTTGGGATTGCTGCTGAGACTTCCGGCAAACGCCGCCGGCGAAAGCGTCGTCAGGATCCAGGCATCGTGTTTGGAACTGGCCGACTGAATTCGCGCCACCAGCACTGGATCGCCCTTCTTGGCGCCGCGGTAACGATCAATGGCGCTCTTGACTCCGCCTTCGGGGCCGGCCACCATGAGGTTACCCAGAAAACCCACCCAAGCCGATTCCGTTCCCTGGCCCGTCTGAAAGACCTGCGTGCCATTGTAGGATGTTGCCGGCGATCCGTGCGCGGCCGCCAGTTCCATAAGCTTGGAGGGGTTGAACGAGCCTCGCACAATGACCATCGAGCCCGCGCCGGCGCTCAGTGCCGAGGCTGCGCCATCGGCGGACGACGCCATGACAACCTCGAATACGTCCCGGCGTGGATCGACACCCGTCATTTCCACGAACCGCCGCAACCCGGATCCCTGCCCCGTCATCTGCTTGAGAAAGTATTGGCCGAACGGCGAGTTTCGCGTCCGCTCCACGTCTACGCCACTTACGAACTTGGCGTCGGGCATTAACAAGTTGAGCATCGAACCATCGACGGCCAGGGCACGGCCACCAAGGGAAGCGGAAACCAGAGTGAGCGCTATGACCGAAAAGCGGGAACGCATGCGAGTACCTCCATAGTTAATACGTTAGCGCTCTTGCCACGGTTCCCGCAATCCGGGTGCGCAATCGCAATCGCCTAGGTCTTAGCGGTTGACGTCTTGGGACTCAGCCGTTCGCTGTACTTCCTGAGATGCTCATCGGCGGCGCCCTCCAGCCAGTTATCGCGCTGGATGCGGTCTGGAAACTCCTTGAGCTGATCGGAAAAGTAGTCGACTTCCTCGCGCGTCCACTCAGCGATTTGCCGGAAGTAGTAGATGCCGAGGCCGTTGAGGCGCTTTTCGAGCACGGGGCCGATGCCCCAGATCTTCTTCAGGTCGTCTCGCTCGCTAGCCTTCGGTGGGCTGGCGGGGCGCGATTTCATCTTCGTTAGCTCATCGTCGCGCTCGGCCAGCAGGGCGAGCAATCGTTGAATCTCGCCGTCTTGTCCGGTGACGCGCGCTGGCAGCGGGTCGAGTTCGCCCAGCCGTTTGCGGAGCCGCAGGATCTCGGCATCGCGGTCACCCACCGTGGTCTTGTAGCGGCCTTCCGATTCGGCCAGTTGGGCCGGCAGAGGTTCGAATTGTCCGATGCGGGCCCTCAGCCGCGCAATCTCAGCGTCCCTGTCTCCGACGGTCGCCTTGTAGCGCGCGTCCCAATCGGCCACCTTCCGATCGCGCTCGGACACTTGAGCGTGGAGCGGTTCGAGTTCCGATATTCGCGCCCGGAGTTTGCCCAACTCGGTGTCTCTTTCCACGCTCAGGGTCTTATAGCGGACGTCCGATTCAGCCAGCTTGCGCTCACGTTCGGCCAGTTGGGTCTGTAGCTTTTGCGCCTCTGCATCCCGTTCGGTACCAAAGGCCTTGAAGCGGGCGTCCCAAGCGGCAAGCTGCTTGCTACGCTCATCCAGTTGCGCCCGGAGCTGGGCGAGTTCGCCTTCCTTCTCAGTGCCGAGATGTTTGAAGCGAAGTTCCCAATCGGCTACGCCCTTGCTGCGCTCGTCCAGTTGCGCCCGGAGCTTGGCGAGTTCACCGTCTTTCTCCGAGCCGAGATTCTTGAAGCGAAGTTCCCAATCGGCCACGCCCTTGCTGCGCTCGTCCAGTTGTGCGCGCAGCTTGGCAAGTTCGCCGTCTTTCTCGGTGCCGAGGTTCTTGAAGCGAAGTTCCCAATCGGCCACACCCTTACTGCGCTCGTCCAGTTGTGCTCGCAGCTTGGCGAGTTCACCATCCTTGGTGGAAGTCAAAGCGGCGAAGCGAGACTGCCAATCCCCGAGGCCCTTGTCGCGCTCGCTTAGTTGCGCCCGCAGCTTGGCCAATTCGCCGTCCCGCTCGGCCCCCAGATTCTTGAAACGCAATTCCCAGTCGGTCAGCCGGCGGTCGCGATCCGCCAACTGGCCACCCAGCGGCTCCAGCTCACCGATGCGTGAGCGCAATCGAGCCAGTTCGCTGTCCTTGTCGGCTACCGACTTCTGCGTGGCGGCTTCCAGGCTCGATAGCTGCAGGCGGAGCTTGCCCAGCTCTCCGTCCTTGGTTTCAACTGTGCTCTTCAGCCGGCCTTCCCAATCCGCCGTGGCCGTACGGAAGCGCACATTCCAATCGGACAACTGGGCGGTCAACGGTTCCAATTCGCCCATGCGTGCGCGCAGGCGGGCAATCTCAGCATCCCGCTCACCCACGGTGGAGTGGAAGCGGGCATCCAGCTCGGAGAGTTTCTTGTCGCGTTCGGAAACCTGGGCCAGCAGTGGTTCCAGGTCACCCACCCGCGCCCGCAGCCGCGCCAACTCGTTGTCCTTCTCGCCCACCAATTGCCGGTGGCGCGTTTCCTTTTCGGCAGCCGCGCTCTCATGCCCGGAGAGCACCTGGCGTAGTCTGGCGATCTCGCCATCCTTGTCCGCTACTGCGCCCTGGTAGCGCGTCTCCATTTCGGCGATCTTCTTATCGCGGCTGGTCAATTGCGCCGGCAACGTTTCGAGTTCGGCAACTTGGCCACGCAACTTGGAGAGTTCCGAGTCGCGTTCTCTGAGTCGAACTTGCGAGTTCTTCAGCTCGACATCTTTGGCCGCATAGTCCTTCTCGGCCGCCGCCGCTCGCTGGATGGCTGCCTGTGCGTCGCTTTCCTTGCGCGCCACCAGCGGCTCGAGATTGGCAAACTTGGTTTTCCAACCATTCAACTCCGCGGTCAGTCCATCCAGTGCTGTCGACTTGGCAGCCAATTCGCCCCGCACCCCCACCAGTTCGGCTCGGTGCGTTCCCACGTCCGCCAACGCCGCTGTCAATTTCAGTTGGTGGTCACTGAGCGACCCTTCCGCCTTCTGCAGTTTTCCCCGGTCCGCTGTGAGGCTTGACCGCAACTCGGTCGCCTCGCCGCGGAACTTGTCGATCTCGCCCCTCAATCTTCCTTCGGCTTCGCCCCAAGCGCCGCCTTTCAGCCACCGGTAAAGCATCCAGCCGATCAGCGCGCCCAGCAACAGGGCGCCCAACAGGCACATCAACAATTGCGTTACTAGATAGGACACTTGAATTGACTCCTCTTCGTTTGGGGAAAGAACTTATCTGGATCCCGGTGCGCCGCTGGCCGCGGGCACTTCAGCCTGGCCCCCGCCGGTGACTCCGAATTCGATGCGCCGATTGCGCTGCCGGCCTTCCGGTGTGGCATTGTCGGCAATAGGTTTGGTCTGGCCGAAGCCGGCCGTGGTCATGCGCGAAGCCGCTACGCCCTTGGAGATCAGGTAGGTTTTAACGGACTCGGCCCGGCCCTGGCTCAGTGCCAGGTTGGCCGCCGCATCGCCCTGTGAATCGGTGTGACCGGCGATGGAGACTGTGAGCGCCGAAGACTTGCCCAGCGCCGCCGCGACTTCGTTCAACGTGGCCGCGCCTCCGGCCGTCAATTGCGCGCTGCCTGACAGGAATTCGATGTTCTTCAGGCGGACGATCTCATTGATCTTGGTTTGAGCTTCCTTCACCGCCGGGGGCGGCGTCGCCACCACGGGGGGATCGGTGACTTCCACGCGCACGTCGCGGACGCCCCACACGTTTCGGGCCAGTTCCTGAGCCTCGGCGCTCACTTCGCGCGAGCCGCGCACGCCCTTGAGCAGCACGTCGCGGCCGTCTACCGATAGGCCCGCCGAGGCGACTCTCGACGAACCGAGGACCGCGCGGGTTCTGGTCAGAATGTCGTCCTGAATCATCGGAGCGTGATGGCTAATGCAGAACCAGCAGGCGCCAGCGGCAACCAAAGGGATGATCAGAGCAGGGAGCAAGGGAACCTCCTCAAATACGGGTAGTTGAACCGGAAGAAACTACGGTAACCGAATCTTGCTGCAAAGTCTAGAAAGGAATGAACAAATCCCCTGTGGACGGTACCGGGTATGTTGGGGAGATAACGCCGCCGAAGCCATAGGGGCCAAAACAAAAGGGGCCCGGCGGTGAGCCGGACCCCTACTTCTCAAGGAGAGACGTTTATTCTGTGGATTAGCTTCGGCGCTTACGCAGGAGGTAGGCGGCCAAGAGACCCGACGCCATCATGGCATAGGTTTGCGGCTCGGGCACAATACCAGGGTCGCCTGTCGTTCCCGTGGTGCCTGTCGTTCCCGTCGTGCCTGTCGTTCCCGTCGTGCCCGTGGTCCCTGTCGTTCCCGTGGTTCCCGGGTCCGTCACGCCCCCCGTCCCAGTGGTGCCATCCTGCAGCGCCAACGAAACTAGATCGATAAGGTTTCCACCTGCTTGAATATTCACACCGTTGAGCGTTTGGATATTGTTGGACAAGCTACCGAAACCAATGCGCGTGCTTGTGCTGTTGGCGACGAAAGTATACTCGTAGCGGATCCAGGTCAAAGAATTCACGCCACTGCTAACTGCGGTGAGTTGGCGCAACGCCGGTGCCGCATCAACAGTATCACCCCAGAAAATCCCCAGTTGCTGCTCTCCACCATCCGGCCTCGGCGCATAGTAAAAGCTAAGTACGTAGGTTGCGCCGAGAATGGTCGATAAGTCCTGAAAAATCTGCGGTGTACCCGTCTGTCCCACCGTCAACGGATTCAGCCGGTAGTCGATTTCCGCCCACTGAAATCCGTCCCAGGCATTGCCTCCGTTGGCCGAGTTGGATGTAACCGGGTAGAGGTTGTTCCGCTGGTACTCCACGCCGTAGTTGGTAACCCCAAGACCCCAACGATCTACCGCCGTAAACACCTGCCACAAACCGCCATTCACGAAGTTATTGATCTGGCTGACACTTGGCGAAACTACCGGGATCTCAAAACTTGGATTGCCTACCAAATTGGGTCCTGGAACGATCGGCGCCGCACTCAGCCCGCAAGAAAAGATCAAACCTACCAAAGATCGCCTCAAAGAAATACCTGCCATTGACACTCCTCCAGAAAAGTCCTCAAGCACATTTTGTCTTTGCGAAAACCTCTCATGCATCCGCTAGAGACCCTCGCAGTATATCAAATGTAGATCTAAAGTACTACAATTTCTGACGGAAATGTCGGTATTGTCCCGGAACTATCCCCCGATCGTAATGGGACTGACAGTTAGGACTACCCCTCGGTGAGGGTAACGACGGACTGCCGCTTGAGACGGTTCCTCTCAAGGTATTCAGAGAGCTTCAGCAGCGACGTCTCGCCGCGGTCCAGATGGCGGTTCACCGCTTTCTGGTAGCGCCTTAAAATCTCCCGACGGTTGGAGTCACGGAGATTGCAGGCTTCTATATCTAACAACAGCTCTATCTCCCAAGGACGGAACGTGTTGCGATTCATCGCACCACGAAGCAGCTCTTGGATGAGCCGGTTGAATTGCATGAGCAGCGCTTCTGAATCTAGGCCGAGATCGGTCATAACCATCATCTTATCGACAGCCCTGATGGAAAAGGTTAGCGCCTCCACGTAGAGACTTCATCTTTAAACGGCCTCTCGCCGCCGGCTCACCCCGACGGTTTAAGGTTTGATTCCATGATCGCTGCATATAGAATGGGATTGATGCGTGCTTGCTCTTTCCTCGCTGTCGTTCTAGCCAGCTTCACTTTGCCGTTGATTGCTCAGGATCAGGCCGAATTCTTCGAGAAGAAGATCCGCCCGCTCTTGGCCGCCAGTTGCGCAGGTTGCCACAACCCCAAGACCAAGACAGCCGGACTCGACCTCTCTACCGGCGAGGGATTCATGGCCGGTGGTGCTGGTGGTGCGCTCATCAACACCAGCAATCTGACTGATTCGCGACTGCTCAGGGTGACATCCTACGACGAAACCCTCAAAATGCCGCCCCAAGGCAAGTTGTCCGCCGAGCAACTCCAGGACTTGGCAACGTGGGTGAATGCCGGAGCGGCCTGGCCCGGCGTAGACGCCACCAAAATGGCCCCAGCCGCTGGCAAGATGATCACCCGCAAACACGGCAGCGCCTTTTCTGACGCCGAGAAGAAATTCTGGGCTTTCCAGCCCGTCCAAGCGGCGAAGGCGCCGTCCGTCCAATCCACCGCCTGGCCCAAGAGCCCCATCGACAATTTCATCCTGGCCGGCCTCGAAGCCAAAGGGCTCAAGCCCTCCGCGCCCGCCGGCAAACTGGCCCTGCTCCGACGCGTGACGTTCGATCTCACCGGCCTTCCGCCCACCGAAGCCGAGATTTCCGCCTTCCTCGCCGATTCCTCCTCGGCCGCCTTCGCCAAGGTGGTGGATCGCCTCCTCGAATCGCCCCGCTACGGCGAACGTTGGGGGCGCCATTGGCTGGACGTCAGCCGTTACGCCGACTCCACGGGCAACGATGAGGACCATCGCTATCCTTACGCCTGGCGTTATCGCGACTACGTAATCGACTCCTATAATAAGGATGTCCCCTACAACCAGTTTGTGCGTGAGCAACTGGCCGGAGATCTCCTCCCCTCGCCCGATGGCGCGCAGATCAACAAACGCGGACGCATTGCCACCGGCTTCCTCGCCCTCGGCGCCAAAGCCATTGCCCAGCAGGACAAAAAGAAGATGCTCTATGACGTCTATGACGAGCAGGTCGACGTTACCAGCAAAGCCTTCCTCGGTCTCACCATGTCCTGCAGCCGCTGTCACGATCACAAGTTCGATCCCATCCTGCAGCGCGATTACTACTCGATGATCGGCTTCTTCGCTAACACGAAGAGCTTCAAAGACGCCGAAACCCACGTCTCCAAGCTCCTCTACCTGCCGCTGGTGCCGCCCGCCGAGTACAAGAAGTATCAGGATCACCTCGACAAAGTCTCGGCCAAGAAACTGGAAATGGAAGACGTCGTCGAAGGTGAGAAGGAACGGCTGGCCAAGGAACTCACACCCCGCCTGGCCGACTATATGTTGGCCGCCAAAACCGTCGCCACCGGTGCGGCCAAATCTGCCGGCGTTGCCAAAGAGAAGAATCTCGACGAGCCCATTCTAAACAAATGGGTCGAGTACCAGAAGTTTGACTGGCGTCAGAAACCACACCTCGAAGCCTGGTCCAAGGCCACGCCTGAAACCATCGCGGCCGTCGCCAGGACCTATCAGGAAAACTACGCCGCGCAACTGGTCAAGTGGGACGCCACGATCGCCAGATGGCGCGAGAATGCACGCAAAATGCTCAAGGAAATGGATATGCCGCCGCCGCCTCGGCCCGAGTTTAAGGCCGAAGAAGACGGCTTTTTCTTTGATATCTATTTTGAGCGCGGGGGCCCCTTCGCCATCTCTGAGCGCGATCAGGATAAGCGCTTTTCCGCCGATGCCAAAGCCGCCATGGCGCGCCTCAAACTGGAGCAGGAAGAGCTGAAGAAGAACGGGCCGCCGGAGCCGGACATGGCCTGTGGCGTTGAGGACGCCAGTAGCGCCGTCAAACAGCAATTGTTTATCCGTGGCGACTATAACTCGCTTGGTGAAGAGACGCCTAAAGCCTATCCCATCATCCTCACCAAGGGCGGCGATGTGATGCCGGGTGACAAGGGCAGCGGCCGCTTGGCGCTCGCCGATTGGATTGCCGGAGAATCGAATCCACTCACAGCTCGCGTGATGGCCAATCGCATCTGGCAGCGCCATTTCGGCGAAGGCATCGTTCGCACGCCGGACAACTTCGGCAAGATGGGCGAGCGGCCTACGCATCCCGAGTTGCTTGACTATCTGGCGTCCAGCTTCGTCGACAACGGCTGGTCCGTTAAGAAGCTCCATCGCCAGATTCTGCTCACCGCGGCCTACCAGATGTCCAGCGCGCCCTCGCCCGAAGCGCTTGAAAAGGACTCGGAAAACCGCCTCCTCTCCCACTTCAATCGCCGCCGTCTCGATGTCGAAGAGATCCGCGACGGCCTGCTCGCCGTGGATGGCTCGCTTGACTATGAGATGGGCGGCACCATGCAAAAGGGCGTCGGCACCGACGGCGAAAATAGCCAGGACCGGCTCAGCGTGAACCCGGACAAGCTCAAGCGCCGCACCGTCTATGTGCCGCTCCGCCGCGCCAATCTGCCCGCGCTGCTCAATCTGTTTGACTTCGGCGACGCCACCACCACCAGCGGCAAACGCGCGGTCACCAACGTCGCCCCCCAGGCGCTGTTCATGCTCAATAGCGAGTTCCTCAGCGAGCGCAGCGCGAACCTGGCCGCGCGGATTCTCAAGGACAAAACCGCCCCGGCCGAGCGTCTGGAACTCACCTACCTCCGCACGCTCAACCGTCAGCCGGAGGCGGGTGAAATCGACTCAGCGCTTACTTACCTCGACGCCTACCGGAAGAAATTCCCGGGCGACAACGCTGAGACCGCCGCCTGGCAAAGCCTGGTGCGCGCGCTCATGGCTTCCAACGATTTTGTGTACGTGGATTGAGGCGCCAAAACCCCATGGACTTCTCGCATCCGTTCAAACATCTCTATCAAAATCAAACGCAGCAGCCGCTCTCGCGCCGCGGAGCGTTGCGCGCCGCCGCCCTTGGCTTCGGTCATCTCGGGCTGTCCGGCCTCCTGGCTTCCGAGCAACAGCCGTCCAACCCCCTTGCGCCCAAGAAGCCGCACTTTGAGCCCAAAGCCAAGCGAGTGATTTTCCTCTTCATGCACGGTGGGCCCAGTTCGGTGGACACCTTCGATCCCAAAGAGCGGCTCACACGCGATCACGGCAAGCCGCTGCCGATGAAGCGTCCGCTCGCGTTTGCCGACGCGCCCGCCGGCCCGCTGATGAAGTCCCCGTGGGAATTCAAGAACATGGGGCAATCCGGCATCCCCGTCAGCAGCCTCTTCCCGCACACCCGCGAGTGCGTGGATGACATGTGCGTGGTGCGCTCGCTGGTGGGCGAAGGCGTGGACCACGGCGCAGCGCTGCTGCAAACCTTTACCGGCTCCAGCACTTTCGTTCGGCCCGCCATGGGCTCGTGGGTGGTCTACGGACTCGGCTCTGAAAATCGCGACCTGCCCGGCTTTGTCACCATCAAACCCGCCCTCTCACACGGCGGCTCCAAGAATTGGAGTTCGGCGTTCCTGCCCGGCGCCTATCAAGGCACCGCCATCGGTAACTCCGGCATGAAGTCCAAGGACATCGAAGGTGAGCCGATCGAGTATCTCATCCGCAAGGGGTTCACGCCCGAGCAGCAGCGCTTTGAGCTGGACATGATCCAGAACATCAACCGCCGTCACGCAGCCATGCGGTCAGCCGATCCTGAACTCGAAGCCCGTATTCAGGCCTTCGAACTCGCCTTCCGCATGCAGACCCAGGCGCCGGAGGCGTTCGACATGTCCAAGGAAACCGAGGCCACCAAAAAGCTCTACGGCATGGATGCGCCCGAGACTTCCGAATTCGGCTGGCAGTGTCTGCTCGCGCGCCGCTTAGCCGAGCGCGGCGTCCGCTACATCCAATGCACGCACTCCTATAAGTGGGATCAACACGGGCAGCTTTTTGAGAAGCACAATGAGAACGCCCGCGAAGTGGACAAGCCCATCGCCGGACTGTTGCGCGATCTCAAATCTCGCGGCCTGCTCAAGGATACGCTCGTCATCTGGGCCGGCGAGTTCGGCCGCACCCCGGTATCGCAAGGTAACGACGGGCGCGATCACAATCCCTATGGCTACTCAATCTGGATGGCCGGCGGAGGCGTCAAACCCGGCTTCATCTACGGCGCCACCGACGACATCGGCTACCACGCCGTGGAAGACCGCATGCACATCCATGACTTCCACGCCACCGTGCTCCATCTGCTCGGGATGACGCACGACAAGCTCACCTACCGCTACTCGGGCCGCGACTTCCGCCTAACCGACGTCGCCGGCTCAGTAGCCCACAAAATCATCGCGTAGGGCAGGCTTTAGCCTGCGCGGTCCTTCAGGCCCGCTCCGCCACAAGCTATCGTCGCCAGTGAAAGTTACCGGTCGCTCGCAGCCCGTACAGGTTCGAACACCGCCTGCCCGCCGGAAACCTCATTTCACAAACAGCGCCTTCGGAATCATCGCATGCGCGCCCTTCGTCCCATCCACCAACTGCGTCAGCCTCAAGTCCACCCCCACGCTCATCAGCATATACGCGTCCTCACGGCTCAG
>JAYTKJ010000507.1:0-4935 GCA_043730365.1 Acidobacteriota bacterium
TACGGCTTTCGCACATTCCGCATCACCGAACTCGCGCTCTATCATTCACTTGGCAAGCTGCCTGAGCCAGAACTAACCCACAGATTTTTCTGACGAATCCCCAAACTCGGCAGCAAACGCGGTGGCGCGCGCGGCAGACTGCGAGAAGACTACGGCCACGCGGTCGCGATTGCGTTGGCCGTGGAGAGTCTCGGTGTACATCCGCCCGATCAGCCCGGTGCCGAGCATCGTAACTTTGTGCGTCTTCGCCATGCCAAGTCCAGCCTTTCACACCCTGCGTTTTTTCAATACGTCACGAGCCCGGCTTCTTAGTATTTCGGGTTCTGACTTGGCCATGGCGATGCTCACCAGACCATCCCATCCGGAAGCGTCACCGGAGTTGAGCTCCACACCCAGTACCTCGATCGCCGCATCGCGAAGTTCCACCGGCTGTCCCTTGTCGCCCGCCATGGAGCTGGCCAAACCAATCAGCGTTGAGTAGTCATTGCCGTGCAAGCTCACCAGTGCCAGCGCCCAAGCCATGCCATAGCCGCCCGGAGATCGCAGGATCTGCCGCAGCGCTTCCTGCCCCTGAGGGAAATCGCTGAGCGCCTGGGCCGCCAGGCCCTGAAACGGCATCTTCCCGCCTTGGCCATCCGGCGCCTCATGTTTCGCTTCAGCTCGATTCAGGACGACTTTTTTCAAAGCCTCTGCCGCCACCGGTCCACCTAGCTGGCCAAGCGAAATCGCGGCAATCACCCGCAGGTTCAGGTGCTCTTGACCCACATTGAGCACGCCGGCCAGCGCTTGGGCCGCCGCCCGATTGTCCCGGCACTCGCTGAGACGCATCGCCGCCACGGACCGAAAAGTGAGTAGTTTGGTCTTGTCCTTCAGGATCGCCAGCAGCGTGGGCGCGTCGGCCGTCATCAGTTCTTGCAACGGCGGGTTGAGTGGAACCAGGGACCGCAGGCGGGGATCGGTGACTGGCATGATCTTCCGCATGATAGTACAAGACGCCAGGCCCGGCGCACCGCTCTAGCGATTTGCTACGCTCAATAGGTCCAGGAAAGACGCAACGAAAAACAATGGGTGAAGCATTAGGAATGATCGAGACCAAAGGATTGGTGGCAATGATTGAAGCCGCCGACGCCATGGTCAAAGCCGCCAAAGTCACGCTGGTGGGCTGGGAAAAGATTGGTTCAGGATACGTGACGGCCATGGTCCGGGGTGATGTGGCGGCGGTGCGGGCGGCTACCGATGCCGGCGCGGCGGCAGCCAGACGTGTGGGTGAACTGGTTTCGGTCCACGTGATCCCGCGCCCGCACCCGAGCCTGGAGGACGTGCTCCCAATCGGCAAAGCTCAGCAGAGTGGCAAGTAAACCCCTCCCATGATTCTGGCGCGCGTTGTCGGCACCGTCGTAGCCACGCGCAAGGATCCGCGCCTGGAAGGCAAGAAGCTCCTCATCCTGCAGCCGGTCAACGCTGAAGGCAAGGCCGAGGGCGGTTACGTCGTCGCGGTCGATACCGTGGGCGCCGGGAATCGCGAGTTGGTTCTGGCGGTAGCCGGAAGTTCAGCGCGCATGGCAGACGGCTGCAAGGATGTGCCGGTGGACACCGCGATTGTCGGCATAGTCGACGATGTCAGTCTGGACGAGCCGCTGCCTTCGTCTTCAACCCGGAAGGCTAAGTAACGCCATGCAGCTTGGACGGGTGGTGGGCAAGGTCTGGTCAACAATGAAGAACTCCTCGCTGGAGACTCAGCGCTTATTGATTGTGCAGCCGGTCACGCCGGAGCTAGCCGCCACCGGCCGCCAGCTCATTTGCCTGGACTCGGTTGGCGCCGGGGCCGGCGAACTGATTTACTGGTGCCGGGGCAAGGAGTCCAGTTTTCCGTTCCTGCCCGTCGAAGTACCGGCTGACAATACGATCGTGGGCATCGTCGACGAACTGCACGTCGATCGCTCCAGGCGCAACGAGGGGGGCTAGCAACGAAATGCTCATCGGACGCGTCATCGGCGAAGTGGTGTCCACACAGAAGCATCCCAGCCATGTTGGATGCAAAGCGCTCCTGGTGCAGCCGCTGCAGCTGGATGGCGCAGACCGTGGCGATGCCGTGATCGCGTTTGACGCCGCCAATGCCGGTATCGGAGATCGTGTGCTGCTGGTGACCGAAGGCTTCAGCGCCATGACTAGCGTCGGCCGGCCGAATTCACCGATCGATCTTGCCGTTATCGGCGTCATCGACCACCTCGACTTTGCCGACCCGCCGCCGCCGCTGCTTGCCTGACGATCCGTGCAGCAGCATCCGGATACCGACCACACCAAGCAGAATAACCTTAATTACTTCGATCGAGGCATAGTAGGCGTGAAACGTCCGGAACGCCCGCCGCTCGTCCATCATCTGATCGGGCGGCGCGAAGTCCAGCCCCCGGCCCAGTTCCAGTACCTCCGGCTGCACCAGAAAATGCTGCACGAGCAAGACCAGCAGCATCCCGGCCATGATCACCATTGTTAGTTTGTTGCCGCTGGTGGCGTCCACCAGCACAACCGCCACGATCACGAGCAACACGAGTTGCGCCCACTCCCAATAGTAGAAATAATGCCTATTGAGCTCAGCGGCTTCAAAACGGAGCAGCGTCTTCACGCGGTCGTAACCGATATCTTTGATCTCGCGCTGTAATTGACGATCCGACTGCTTCAGGATCGGATCCACGGACCGTAAGTTGTGCGTGGCAACCCAGCCCATGAACACCGTGCAGCCCAGCCAAAAGCCAAGCAAGAAGACCGCCAATCTACGAGAGCTCATCTTGTGTGAACAATCAGTTTAACAGCAGGGCGGGTGCTACACTGAAGGCCGCATGGCGACCGCCACCTCGAGCCCCCCATTGATCGGCATGGAAGCCGCCGACATCGCCGCCTTACTCGGCCCGGCTCACCCGCCTTATCGCGCCCGGCAAGTCTATCGAGCGCTCTATCACGAGCGCGTCTCGTCGGTGGATCGCATGACTGCGCTGCCCGCCGGTTTGCGTGCCGAACTAGCCACGACCGAATTCGGGCTCCCCGTGGTCAATGAGTGCTACACATCCACGGACGGAACCCAGCGCTATCTACTAGGACTAGCCGATGGCCGGGCCGTCGAAGCCGTGCATATGCCCGGCGAGAGCCGCGACACTCTCTGCATCTCCTCACAGGTTGGTTGCCCCGTCGATTGCAAATTCTGCCTCACCGCCTTGATGGGCCTCGAGCGCAGCTTAACAGCGGCAGAGATCGTAGGCCAAGTATTGGTGCTGGCCACGCTGAACCGTTTGGACCCGCGGGAGCGTCAAGTTAACGTGGTGATGATGGGCCAAGGCGAACCGCTCCTCAATCTGCCCAACGTCTTGAAGGCCACCCGGATTCTGGTCGATCCGGAAGGCGTGGGGTTGTTTGAGCGCCGGCTGACGATCTCCACCTCCGGCATCATTCCCCGGATGGCCGAGTTGGGCGCCGCGCCGGTGCGTCCCAAGTTGGCGATCTCACTCAACGCCTCCACCGAAGAGCAACGCGTCGAGCTGATGCCGATCACCCGTAAGTATCATTTGCGAGATCTGATCGACGCCTGCCGAGCCTACCCTTTGCGTACCTGGGAGCACCTCACGTTTGAGTACGTGCTGCTCAAAGGCGTCAACGATTCCGATGCCGATGCGCGGCGTCTGGTCTCTTTGCTCGGCGGCTTGCGCTGCAAAGTCAATCTGATTGCCTTCAACCAGGGGCCGGGCATCCCGTATGAGATGCCCACGGCGGAGCGGGTGGAAGCGTTCCGGGCCATCGTCGGCCACACCATTTCATGCTTCGTTCGCCAGCCGCGCGGGCGCGACATATACGCCGCCTGCGGGCAATTGAAGCTGGTTTCGCTAGGCCCCAATCAACTCGCCGCCCCACAATAGCCGCAGGAACTGCTCCACCGGGAAAATCTCGATCCCGTCCTCGGTGCGCCGCCACAGACGCTCCTCGCTCACCACCATCCGCCGCCGCCACGCCGCCTCGGGACCGATCAACCGCATGTTCTTCAGATCGCGATCGGTAACCATGCTCTTCGCCTTGACTTCGATAGCATACTCGTCGCCCAGAATCAGATCGACCTCGTACTTTTCCCTGGTTCGCCAGTAGGTCATCGGAAGCTTCCACGCGCGATAGGACAAAAAGGCCCGGATCTCACAGATCACCAGATGTTCAAACGCGTGTCCGTACTCCGAGGTGCCGCGCGGTACCTCGCGCCGGCCCACCAGGCTGTTGGCCACGCCAACGTCGAAGAAGTAAAACTTAGGCGTCGCCACGGCTTTGCGTTTGCCGTGCCCCCAGGGTTCCAGATAGAAGCCCACGAGCGTGTCGACGAGAATCTGATAATACTCGCGCACCGTGCGCGCGGGTACAGCGGCGTCGGCAGCCACGTTCACGAAATTGAGCTGCTGGCCGTTGGTGTGTGCGGCCGTTTCAAGAAACCGGGAAAAGTTTTGGATTGACCGCACCAAGCCCTCTGCCGCGATCTCTTCCCGCAGGTATAAGCCGCCATAGGCTTGGAGCGCGCGAAACGGATCGGGCGACCCCATGATGCCAGGAATCGAGCCGATGCGGATCCGGTCATCCCAATACCCGTAAGCGAGTTCGGCGGAGACGAAGGGATGCAGTTGGGCCTCCCAGAGCCGGCCGCCGGCCAGGTTCGACCCCGTCCGGTTCAGCTTCCTGGCGCTCGATCCTGACAACAGAAACCTCATCATCGGGTCTCGCGCAATCATCAGATGCACCTCGTCCAGCAGAGCCGGCAGCTTCTGAATCTCGTCGATCGCCACCAGTTTCTGTGTGACAGACAGCTGTTCGCGAATCAGCCACGGTCGATGCGAAAGCTCGGCGAAAACCTTCGTGTCCAGAAGGTCATAGTAGACGCAATCGTCCCCCAGAGCTTGGTGGATCAACGTA
>JAYTKJ010000508.1:0-1658 GCA_043730365.1 Acidobacteriota bacterium
CGTTCCGTACCGCGGCTCATCGTCGTGCAGCCCACCCGCCAGTACGATGCGCCGCGTAGGCGCCATCTCCGGTTTCGTTTGGGTCTAATTCAGTTCCCGCAAGGTGATGTATCCTATCGTAGTAGGATACTTTGTATGCCGCGCGGGAACCCATCACCGAAGCTTGCGATCACTGTAGATCCCGACGTTCACGAGAACATCCTTGCGGCGGCCGCACGCGACAGGTTGAGCGTCTCGGCCTGGATGACCATGGCGGCGCGCGAGGCACTGCAGAGGCAGGCTGGATTGGCGGCGGTCGCCCGGTGGGAGAAGCAGCACGGCCGATTCAACACAGAAGAAATGAATGAAGCCCGCCGCCGCGTGCGAGCTCAGCTCCGAACGCCGCGAACAGGCCGGCGGCCGGCATGAGGAGCTTTGTCTACGACGCCGCCGTTCTGGTGGCCGCGGAAAGAAACGAGCGGCGGGCGTGGGCTGAGCACAAGGCCCGTTTGGAACTTGGCGCTATTCCATTGGTTCCCGCACCGGTCGTCGCCCAAGTCAGCCGGTCCCCACAACAAGCCCAGCTCAGGCGTTTCTTGACCGGCTGCTTGATCGTGCCTATTGGGGAGAGCGAGGCGCACGAAGCAGGGCGGCTGTTAGGCCTGGCCAGAATGGCGGATGTCGTTGACGCCGTTGTGGTGACGGTGGCACTGCGTAACAAAGCGGTGATTCTCACAAGCGACATGGACGACATAAAACGGCTGGTGACGGCCGCTGGCGGCGGAGCCGCTGTCGCCGCCGTCTGAGACATGGCGAAAACGACCCC
Organism: Acidobacteriota bacterium; assembly: GCA_043730365.1. GTDB lineage: Bacteria > Acidobacteriota > Terriglobia > Bryobacterales > Bryobacteraceae > VFZP01. Next base: position 806 of record JAYTKJ010000508.1, read on the forward strand.
TCCCCGGTAAGCGGGCCCGATGATGCAGAGCGGCTTGATTCACGCCGGGTCCCCGCTGACGTCGTGGGAAGTTGTGCGTGGCACTACGACCGGCGGCGGGACCGGGGGGGCCGCCGCCACTTCACTCCGTCGAAACGATCCGGAAGCGCAGAACTTTCAACCCGATCAGGGAACCGTGATGCCAGCCGTGAATTTGATCGAGCAGCCCGCCGAGCATCGCGTAGCGGAAGTGCGTCACCGGCTGCGAATCGTCTCCGCAGTGAGTGAGAGTCCCGGCGCCCAAGCGCCACGTCATGCGGTTGCGGTGTATTTCCGCGCGCACAGTGTGTTCCGTTTTTCCGTCGAGCGTCCAATCCTCCGCGGCGCCAAATTTCTTCTCGCAAATCGTATTCGCCCGCGCCGATGAGAAAATCTCCGCTTTCGAAAATCCATAGGTCTTGCCGCCCGCGCGGGCGTAGCCGCCCGGCGATTGATGCCCTTCCGGCGAGGCGAACAGGCCCAGCCAATTGCGCTTGTGCCGGCCCGATTCGAACTCGAGGGCGCCCCGCCTGGTTACCGTAACTTCCAGGAATCCGCTGCGGATGTCGCGCCCGGTGTCAACAAGAATGCGATCCCTATCGCCCGTCACCTCCCACCCGCCGTCCCACGCTCCGCCGCGCACGGTGATTCCGGGGCCAGCCGGTTTTCCCTTCGTCAGGTCGTGTTGAACAAGGACGCGTACCGGCTTCTTCGATAACGGTGTAATGGTGACGTTCCGGTACTCTACTTTGCCATGATCGCCTTGCAGGGAAACCGGGCCGGGCTGTGTTTCATCGGCGTCGAGCGCGAGGCCGGTGAGTCCGCGAATCCGTTG
>JAYTKJ010000509.1:0-4036 GCA_043730365.1 Acidobacteriota bacterium
CGTCGCCGTCAACATCTTCACTAACTACTTCAATCACGTGGCGCGCACCGATGTTGACTTCCCGCGCGTCACCGTCACGTTGCCCGCGGCCGCCGCCCACGCCCACTAAGGAACCAATGAGCACCGCGCCCCCGACAATCAAACCACCCTTCACGCCGGAAACCGCGCTCAGGAAAGTTCAGATGGCCGAGGACGCTTGGAACTCACGCGATCCCGAGCGCGTGGCGCTCGCCTACTCACCGGATTCAGAATGGCGCAATCGCGCGGAGTTCCTGCGCGGGCGGGACGAGATCAGAGCGTTTCTGCGCCGCAAATGGGCCAAAGAACTGGACTACCGTCTCCAGAAAACCCTCTGGACGTTTGCAGGCAATCGCATCGCCGTGACCTTCGAGTATGAGTGGCATGACGAAGCGGGACAATGGCGCAGGTCTTACGGCAACGAGCTGTGGGAGTTCGACGACGAGGGCTTGATGAGGCGGCGGATAGCCAGCATCAATGACGCTGAGATCGCCGAGTCCGCGCGCCGGATCCGATAGAAAAAATCAGATTCAAAGGGAGAATTTTCATGAACGACAAACAGGAATGACGACTTACCGCAACCAGAAGGCAGGCGGAGTAAACATCTTCTACCGTGAGGCGGGTTCCCCGGCGAGTCCCACGATCGTGCTGCTGCACGGCTTTCCCTCTTCCTCGCACATGTATCGGGACCTCATTCCGAAGCTGGCCGGCCGCTATCGCGTGATCGCGCCGGATATGCCCGGCTTTGGATACAGTGACCAGCCCCCGCTCGGTCAGTTTCAGTACACCTTCGCTCACCTCACCGATGTCATGGACGAGTTCCTTAACGCCATCGGCGTGACCAAGTATAGCATCTATGTGATGGACTACGGCTCGCCTGTCGGATTCCGGCTATTCCTCAAGCATCCCGAGCGTATCCAGGCGATCGTCTCGCAGAGCGGGAATGCTTACAGCGAAGGGCTGAGCCCGTTCTGGGCCGAGTTCTTAGTGCCGTATTGGAAACAACGTAACCGGAGACTGAGTCGAAGGCTCGCCAGTTGTTGACGCTTGATCTGACTAAGTTCCAGTATTCGAAGGGGTTCGCACCCTGAGAACGTCAACCCGGATAGCTACATGTTTGACCAGATGGGCCTTGATCGCCCCGGAAACGACGAAATTCAGTTGGCGCTGTTCACCGACTACCAAACGAATATCGACCAGTATCCGCAGTGGCACGAAGCGCTGCGCCGGGTTCAGCCACCGGTGCTTTGTGTGTGGGGAAAGAACGATCCGATCTTCATCCCGGCTGGCGCCGAAGCCTTCCGGCGCGATGTTCCCAAGGCCGAAATTCAATTCATTGACACGGGACACTTTGCCCTCGAAGAAGATCTGCATACCATTGCGGCCAACGTGCTAACTGAAGGAAATCTGGCGATACCCGGTGAAGTCCATGGGCGGAGAGCGGCTAGACCGAGCTATCGTCAGTCCTTTGGGATTGGCGGGAGCCGTGTCGTGCTCGTGCTCAATAAACAGGGTCGCGTAGTGACGGCGCGCTCTCATGCGGCCCTGCTGGGTCACCATGCCACCACCGCCGCCGATGGCACTCCGCTCGTGGACGGGCGCCCGTGGACTGACCCGAGTGTACTGGCCGACGTCCGCAAGATCGCCGGGCCGGGCGCCGAACTCGTTCCGGACCAGACAGCGGATAGTTCGACGTCCTGCCGCTGCTGGTGGCCACCGACGGCGCGATTGCCGAGTTTGGCCGCGACGGCCGGCGGCTCCGGCCGAACCTCGTGATCGGAGGGGTGACCGGGCTTGATGAGCGCAAATGGCCTGGGCGCAAACTTCGCATCTGGGACGTGATCATTGACGTGGACAGCCTCCGCGCCCGATGCGTCATGACGACCTATGATCCAGACACGCTTGAACAAGACTCGACGGTGTTGCGGGATATCGTCAAACGCTTTGAAGGAAAACTGGCGTTCAACTGTGCCGTCGAACAGGGCGGGGCGATTGCGTTGAACCAGGCCATGGAGTTACTTTGATTGGATCTCCAGCGTGAGCGTCTGCGACGGCGGCATCGCCCGGACACTGTTCGGCTGTTCTTCATCGGAGAGGCTCCGCCGGCTTCGGGCAGGTTCTTCTATCAGCGAGACTCGGGCCTTTATCGCGCGATGCTCGAAGCGTTCCAAAGCGTGGATCCATTCGTTGACGAGGGCAATTTTCTCGCGCTGTTCCAAACCGCCGGCTGCTATTTGATCGACCTCTGTCCGCAGCCCGTCGATCACCTTCCGGCAAAACAACGGCGGTCCGTTTGCCATGCCAATGAGGGTGCGCTCGCCCGCGCCATCGCCCGCCTTCAACCAACCATGATTGCCACCGTGGTCCGCTCGATTGAGGGCAATGTCGCGCAAGCCGCCGCTGCTGCGGACTGGCAAGGTCCGTTCCTCCACCTGCCCTATCCCGGAAGATGGTCGCGCTTCCGGCGTGTCTTCGTCGCCGCGCTGGCGCAGGCTATCAAATCTCTGACAGCGTCCGCGTGACCTTCGATAACCCCGCCGTCCGCAGCATTTCCTAACTATCGCTCTCGGCAGACGATCTTGACTTCGACCTGCTCGCCGCGCGCCACCTTCACGCTCGCCGGGCAGCCCGGTGCTTCCGCGATCAGTTCGTAGTCGCCCGGCGCCAACTCGTCAAACTTGATCCGCCCGTTGGCGGGTGTCACCACGCTGCCGGAAACCTGGAGATCGTCTGGCGTCCTCCCCCTAATCCGCACTTTGACGCCGGCTATCGGGCGCCCGGCTTCGTCCGCTACGATTGCCTGGACAATCTGCTCGGGCCTCTTGGGGAGCCTGTAGCGTAACATCAACGGATTTGCCTCGCCCAACACCAATTCGCCTGGATAGTAGTGCAGGTCCAGGTAGCCGTGTTCCTTGAAGCCAAGCCGGTAGCGTCCCGGCGGCACGGCGAAATGGTACTTGCCGTCTTCGCTTTCGTCCTCGGCGATCAGTTCGGATTCCTCGCCAGGCCGGTTCTTCCGCGGTTGCTTCCCATCGAGCGGCTCAAGATGCAGGGTGCTCGAATGGGCCGGCTCACGCTCGGCATCGATAAGCCGCACATCGAGCACCGCGCCCCGCGCCCGCACGAAGGATCGCTTAACACACGCGCCCGGCTGGACTTCGTAGCTCTTTGGTGCATCCGCTTCGCCCTTGAATGTCCCAGGCGGATCTACTTCGATGCGGTACCGGCCAGCCGGCAGGTTGAAGAACTCGTAGCCGCCGTCATCCGCCGTGCTGGTCTCGGCGGCGAGGCCTCCACCTGTGGCATGAACTGCCTTCACTTTGACACCTTCGACCGGCCAACTGGGCTCGCCGAACTGGCGGAGATCGGTCTCCCGATTGGTCACGAACCCGAACACAAAGCCCGCCAGCGGAGTGCCTTTTGCTATGACATCCCGCCCGGTCCCCCGCAGAAACCGAAGCTGCGCGCGGGCATCTTTAACCAACTCATTTCCGCTGCAAAGTGAAGTAGAGTACTGACCGTCCGCCATACCCGCGTAAACCAGATACTCCTCGCCCACCTTGAAGGAAGCCCCGCAACTTGCGCCATACGCAGAGGCGCCAACTTTGACGGCCAACCCCGCCGCCACTCCGTTGCCCCCGCGAAACGCTTCAGTAACAGCGAAGGTGTAAGTGGCAACCCACTCCCCCTTCTCCTCGGCGGTAACGCGCCCCGTGAAGATTGCTCCTCCATTTTTCGCCAACCCGCACGCGCCCAGATCGGGAATTACACAACTGCACGCCGGCAATCGCGGCGCGGACATGATCAGGATGAGGATGAAGTTCCGCAAAGTGAGAGCCCTGCTCGCGATATCGGCGGAAAACAGCCCAACCTATATATGCGGGATGGTGAAAGGGTGCGAACCAATCAGCCGGGCTATGTTCAGAACTCCTGATCTCGGGGGATCTGAGATGACCCGGATGTCCCCAATTGGTAGACGAGCTTGAGGTCGGAGCCGGGGAAGCCGGTCTCGGTAGCG
>JAYTKJ010000510.1:0-4848 GCA_043730365.1 Acidobacteriota bacterium
TCACGGCAGCAGCTTAGCCGTAACCTGCTCATATATTGTCAGCGCGCGAATATAGTCCAAATTCGCCGCAACCAATCGTAGCTCCGCATCGACGGCGGCTTGTTCGCGGAGATTCACCAGGAACAGCGTGCTGTCCCCCAATCGAAAGCGCTCACGCTCGGCGTCCGCCAGGTCCAGCGCCACCGTCACTTCCCGGGCCGCTAGCAAGGCCCGCTCATGGGCCGCTCGCACTGCGCTCGCCGCGTCTCTGACTTCTGCCGCAATTTGATCCTTGGCGAACCGCTCCCGTTGCTTCAATTGTCCGTACTTGGCCGATGCCTGCTGCAGCTTTCCGTCGGCGACACGTCTTTGCCACGGGACCAGAAACGTGAGAGTTGCCTTCAACTCATTCGGGCCACGCCGCACGGCGCCGGCTCCGGCCTCCGACGTCACGCCGATGCCGAGGTCTAAGCTGGGCCGTGTCTGGTTCGTAGCCAAATCCATGTCGACCCGCGTTTGCTCGCCTTGCGCAATCACGGCAGCGATCTCAGGACGCTTCCGCAGGGCAGCGCTTAGGTCAACCTCCACACGGGCGTCTTCCAAGGGTTGGGTGGCAGGAAGACTGGCGGGTAGTTGCGCCGCGTCGGCCAACTGTGGATCGCCGAGCGAATCCCGATACAACAAGGACAGCGAAATCGCAGTCTGCTGCAAACCGCGGGTTGCCTCAACGATCTGGGCCCGCCGTTGTAGAATCTGCCGCTCATTCTCGGTCACTTCAATCTTGGCAATCGAACCTAGTTCGGCGGCTTCGCGCAACGCCCGGTCTCGTTCCACTGCCACCCGTAGCAAGTCTCTGGCGACCCGCGCCCGCTCTCCCGCCGCGACCCAATCCCAATAGCGGATGCTGGCCAACTGACGCACCAGGAGCCTTTGCTGGTCCACCGTCAAGTCAGCGATCCGTTGACCGAGCCGGGTCTGCACCAGGCCAGCGCGGCGTTCGTCGATCGGGCGACCGCGCAGCAGAGGTAACTTAAACCCCGTTCGGAATTCTCCCAGATTTCGTGTGTCGTCTAAGCCCCGGTACGGGGGAAAATCGCCCCATCCGGAACGCCAACCTCCATAGACCGACGCGCCCTGCCATTGCAGATTTTGACTTACGCCAACATCAAGCCGCTCGTTCGGATAATACCCAAACTGATCTGAGCCGGCCGACATACCTAGTTGCGTGTCAAATTGCCCGAGGGCTTGTCGATTGGCGCCCGCGGCGACGTCACGCTCCAGCAAAGTTGCTAGCAGCGGGGGATAATTGGCCTCAAGACTGCGCAGCACGTCTTCCAAGGTTAGGGGCTGGGCCGCCAAGCTCCCGCTCAAGAGCATCATCCATGTCGCGAAGCGTGTCATTTCTCCTTTGCCTCGCCCATACTCGCCGGCCCTTTCGCACTGGTCGGCGGGAATCCATTGAACTGACGCCACAACTCAAACCACAGCGGCACTTGCTTTAGCAGGACCCAGCCGTTCGTTCGTACGCCCTGGCGCAAGTACTGTTTGGGCGGCCAAGACTCATCCTTGGCGTCGGGCGCCACCAGAATTCGGAACTTCCCCGTGCCGTCATCGGTCGCATCTACCAGCGCTACGTTGCCTCCGAATGTGCCCACCGCGACGGACGGCCATCCAACAAACTGAATGGCCGGCCAGCCCTCAAACTGGAGCCGGACCGGATCGCCCACATGGAGTAGCGGCATGTCGATGCCCTTCACCCAGAGCTCCACCACATTCTGATCCGTCTCCGGAACCAGGACGGCCAACGGCTGACCGGCCTTCAATACTTCGCTGCCAGGCTGCGCCAGCAATCGCAAGATGACCCCATCTCGCGGGGCACGGACTTCCTGGGTTGTCTGCCGCGCCAAGCGGGTCTCGATCGGTCGCAAGGCCCCGGTGGCGGCTGCGCGAGTAGCATTGGCATCCTCGATCAACGCTTTGTAGTCAGCCTGCACTTTCATCCGATCTGATTCCGTCGCTGCCTGATCGTTGCGCGCCGCATTCAATGAAGCCTGTGATCGGGCCAGTTCTGCGATGGCACGATCCTGGTCCGCTTGCGCTAACTCCACGTTGCGGGTCGGGGTCAAACCTCTGGCATGTAGTTGAGTCTGCCGTTCAAGATTCTGCCGGGCGGCCACTAGGGTGGCTTGGGACGCATCCAGCCCGCGCTTGGCAGCATCTATCCGCTCAGACGACATGCTGATCCGCGAATCCGCAGCAGCCAGGGCGTTCTCCCTTGACGCCTCTAGGCCCCCAATCCGGTCACCCAATGACTCCTCACGCTGCCGCGCCGACAGCAACTCGCTGCGCAGCCGCTCCACCATGTTCGGATCGTTGTCTATCACTTCTACGATCAAGCCGCCCTCTTTGACGCGAGTGCCTTCTATCACGTGCCACCGCACCACGCGCCCATCCACCGGCGATGAGAGCGTCTGCTGGCGCTCGATCGGAGTCAGTGCAATCACCCGGCCACTGCCCGAGATACTCTGTTGCCATGGCAAGACCGCCAGCCCAGCCGTCATCACTACAAAGCCGAGTATTAATACGTAAGCCACCACTCGGGCTGATGCGGGAACTAGCACTGCCGCCATGGCCGGCAGAACCGCGGTACCGGTAGACGTTCTTAACATCAAACTTGGACCTCCTGCACCGTGCCTAGCGGCATGTCTATGATTTGACCGCATCTGGCGAGCAGGTCTTCGCGCGAGGTGACCACCACCAGCGTCCACGGCTGGTCCCGCCGAAAAAGAACGTCCGTGATGACTTGGCGCTCTCCCGCATCCATCACGTGATCCAACGTCTCATCCACGAGCAGCAAACGAGGGCGGCCAGCAATCGCGCGGGCGATCATCAGCACTTGGGCCTGCCCTTCGGTGAGAGGAGATCCTCCGGTCGCCAGCATGGTATTCAAGCCATCCGGAAGACTTTGTAACTGATCTCCAATTCCGAGTTGACCCAGAACGCTCTGCAGGGTTTGGACGGAGAGATCTTCTCGACCCACCCTCACATTCTCGATGATCGTTCCATGGAAAATCTCGATGCTCTTGACCAACTGCACGGTCGAACGCAACTCGGCCAGCCGTAAGTGGCGGATGTCGGCACCATCGACCTCCACGGCCCAGCCGTCCGGTTGGCGATACCCGCACACTGCATCGACCAATAGGGATTTTCCGGATCCGCTGACTCCCCGGATTCCTACCCGTTCTCCCGGTGAGAAGCGGGCCGCGAAAGCAGGTGTGCGCACTTCGGCGCTGGCGGGAGCACTACTTGGCCGTAACGTATCGGGCCCTTCCTGTTCAACCGGCAGGTCGGTCAGCATGCCGAGTTTGTCTATCGACGCCAAGAGATCGTAGTAACTCTCCAGATGTTTGGCCAACTTCGAAATACCTGCCACGACGGCGGCCACCACCAACTCGGCCGCCACCAGTTGCCCCAGGGTAAGTTGCCGCTCGATCACCAGCAGACCACCGACGCCCAGGAGCGCCGCGCTCGCCAAGGCCTGAATAGCCAGCGAGCCGCCGAACTGGCGCATCAGGATCCGAAAATGGATCGCCCGATAGTGGAGGTAGTGCTCCACCAATTCGTTGGTCCGCGCGAAGGCCCAGTCCGCCTGAGCCGCGCCTCTGAACGATCTGGCGTTCCGAGCCACTTCTTCGAGCCACGCCACCAGGGCGTATTTCGCTTTGGACTCTTTGATGGCGGTTTGGATCGCACCTGATCCGAACGGGAAGATTACGATCAACAACCCCAGCACCAGCAAGACATCGAAGGCCAGCAGCCACGGGTGATATAGACCGAGCAAGATCATGCCAGCTATCGTTTGCATGACGACGCTCAGACCCTCCAATAAGAGTGTGGCGCCCGCCTTTTGCAGTCCGACGACCTCCAGGAATCGGTTCACCAACTCCGGGCCATTCTGCGATTGCAGCACATCCACGCGAGCCCGCAACAAACGGTTGACCGAATCTGAGGCGATTCGCACGAACACCCGCCGCTGCAACATTTCGACCACATGAAACCGGATCAGTTGCAGCACTCCGGACAGCACCAGCACCGCGGCCACAACCAGCGTCAAAATCAGCAAGGGCTGCAGCAGGTTTCCAAACGAAATGGTGTTGACCACGGCCTGCGTTGCGATCGGCAAAGCCAGGGTCAGCAGTGCTACGGCGATCGAGTAGATAACGGCAGTCCAAAGAGCATTCTGCTCCTGCCGCAGCAGGGCGCTCAATCGGCTAAAGGGCCGAATTCCTTGGGTTCCATGCGTTGCCATGATCGAACAAACCTCTCCTGTCGGACGTAACCTCGGTTGTGCTCGGGCCCCTCCTACCGGGGCTTTGAATTCGGGCGCTTGGCCGTCGCCATCCAATAGACGCGGGCCTGCTCCAGATCCATTCGAACGGGTTCGCCTTGCTCGAACTCCTTCTGCAGGAATTCGATGCCGCTCAGGACCCACTCGGCCAGTTTGTGTTGGGTCAACCGGTAAAAGACATGCCGGCCATCTCTCCGCTCGGCCACGATCCGGTGTGCGCGCAGCAGGCTTAAGTGTTGAGAAACAGCCGAGTGGCTGATTCCCAGCTCTGCCTCCAGGCCATTGACGTCCATCTCTCCTTTTCGGCTCAGCTCTTCAATCAATCGGACCCGATGGGGATTTGACAAGAGCCCGAACAACTCCGCCAACTTCTTGCTCGCCGTATTTCGAAAGGGCACCCTACCTCCTGGCTTCCACCGCGAAACTCGTCCAATATGTGGACATGTTCATATGTTAGCATGTCTGCATGTATTGTCAAGACCTGCTGACGTAAACTGTGGAGAATCATGCAACGACGCCAC
>JAYTKJ010000511.1:0-5172 GCA_043730365.1 Acidobacteriota bacterium
CTGAATGGCAGACCCAAAGCCTCACTGGGCTCGCGCTCAGCCACTACGTAGAGGATTGCCAGCCAGAACGAATCGGTCAGAGCCTTTTGTAAGTCATGATTGGCATCCGGCAGCGCCAACGCCAGTTGCCTCTTGAGTTTGTCGAACCGGTCCGTGATGAGGTGCCCACTCAGCGCCCCTGCCAACTCAGTAGGCAGTCCGGACAGAATCGTCGCCGCGAACGCAATCCAAGCTGGGTCAAGCAAAGCCAAATCCCCCGCCCAATTATTCCACAAGTAAGGCTACGGCCAAGACTCACCGCTCCGTTACTGAGCCGCGCGCGCCAGCAAGCGTTCTTCGGGCCCGGAAAGGCTATCGATCAAGTAGAAAGAAACACCCGCGTGATCGCCGCGCGCCTCTCCACCGGGAGCAAATCCTCGGCCAGATATTGGGCCGAAAGCTGCTCCGCCAGCAATCGCTCTCCGGCGGCCAACGCCGCTGCCACGGCGCCCACGCGAGCGATGCCGCCGGTGATCTCAGCCGGAGACGTGAGCGCCGCCAGCCGCTTCTCGTACTCCATCACTTCGCGCCAAGCCTCAACCGCGCCCGGCGAATCGATCTCATCCAGGATCTCCGCTCGCCGGAGCGCCACCGAGACCAGGACGTCGAGTTCATCCTCCGTCAGTTGATCGCTCATGACGTGGGCCCGGCTGCGGGCAGCGTGCAGCTTCCCACTTGCCGCCGCTTCACTACCAGCCGCTCGCGCACATCGCCCTCGGCACTGCCACCAATCTCGAGCGCCGGCGAGCCCGTGCCGTCTTGGTGGGCCAGGAGCCAGCGCGCGAAACTTGCCGTAGTCGGTTGGATGACCCAGCAGCTTAGGGTGAATCGCAACTAAGTTGTGGAGTGCAAGCCTCATTCGTTCCTCACCAGTCTACCGAATAGCGCGACGCGCCCTCCAGTGCTTCTCTTGCTCCCCCGAGCTTTTCGCCGCATGCTCCCAACGGCGTCTTCAACCCGCGCCGAATCGATGCCCGCATCCCCGGTAACGCCAGCAGGTAGAGCGTCTCCCGCATCCCTCGCCGGTCGTCATCGGCAATCAACTCCGCCCGTGCCTTACTCATACTTCCCAGTCTATCCCCCGCCGTTCACTCGCCAGCAAAATAAATCCGCCACCCCACAACCACCCCGCCCTCAACCACTTACGCCCCCGCCGCGCTCCGCCGCAAACGCCCGCCCCAAAATCCCTTCCCTCATCCTGAACACATGCCAACATCCAAACGTCGACTCGAAGCTAACCGCCGCAACGCACAGCTATCCACCGGCCCCCGCACCGCCGCCGGCAAAGCCCGCGTCGCGCAAAATCGCACCACCCACGCCCTCACCGGCGCTCACACCCTGCTCCCCGGCGAAGATCCGCAAGCCTACGCCCACCTCCTCGCCACTCTCGTCGATCAGCACGGCCCTGCCACCGAAACCGAGGCGCACCAGGTTGAACTCCTCGCCCACACGCAATGGAAACTCCGCCGCGCCGCGCAAATTGAAGTCGATGCCCTTGTTAGTTCACGCTCAGCCGAAGAAGCGAACGGTAAAGTCACCCTCACCGACGCCGTCATGCGCGCCAGCCGTTACCAGGCCTCCATCCGCCGCTCTTACTCGCTCGCTCTCGCAGAACTCCACCGTCTGCAATCGGCGCGCCGCCTCTCCGAGGAAGCCGAACTCGCGCAGGCTCTTGACTTACAGTTCCTCCTGCGGGCGGAAAAACAGGCGGAAAAAGCCCATACCGATTCAAACCCACCGCCGCCTGCCGCTGAATCGCATCAATCACTTACGCCGCCACCGCCGGCAAACCCGGAAGCGCCATCTACTCCATGAAGAGGACCAAAAACAGCCTACCGTGCGGCCTTGTTAATCTCCTCCACGATAATGCGCGAGAATCCATCGGTAAACTGCCGGCCGCCCGACTTGAGATTCTCAACCGTCATCCGTTCCAGCGGGATATCCGGCTGCGCCCCCACGTTCTCAAGGTAGGAACTCGTGGGGTAACCCTGCGTCGCCCGCATCTCGCGGCGCGTCACCATCGAGTTGGTATTAGTGGCGCTCGCTTCCATGTAAAAGCCCGTATCCCAGCCACTAATCGACCCGCCCGCGCCATTGGTGCGCGCGCCCACCAGCGGACCCCGTTTGTTGTCCTGCATCATCGCCGGGAAAATATCGCCCGCCGAAGTGGAAAACTCATCGGTCAGCACGATCAACGGCTTCTCATACGCAATCACGCGCCCCGCCTGATCGGTGGCCGGCTCATTCTCAAACGTGAAACTGCAGCCCGGAATCGGACCGGTAACTCCGCGGTTCTCAGCGTACGCCGTCTTGATCATGCCCACCTGGAAGTCAATCGTATCGATCAGCCACTGATCCACACGCAACCGCCGGGCCAGCTCCGCGGTGGACTGGTAGGCGGCAATCAGATCGATGGTCGGACGCAGCTCTTCGCCAAAGAACCAGAAGCGCTGCGGGATCAAGTAAGCCGCCGCGGTGAGCAAGTAACAACCGCCCCCGGTGTTACGCTGAACGTCCACCACCAGGCCGTCTGTATTCTGGCGGAAAAATGCCACCTCGCCCGCCAGTTCGCGCGTGGCGGCGGCGTTGCTTGGCGGCTGGAAATTTGGAATGCGCAGATAGCCGATCCGCTTGCCGTCCGACATATACGTGCCCGAGTAGTGGAAGTCCGCCGCCCCGCGCCCCAGGCGCTGGACAAAACCCGCCGGGGGAGTGAACGTGGGCGTGCGGCTGCCCCAGCCCAGTACCCAGCCTTCCAGTTCGTCGCGATTCAATTCCACCTGCGCAAACCGCCGCGCCACCCAGTTGTTGCTTGCCACCTTCCATTGCGAATTCCGGTTCCAGGCACGCAGCAACGTGCCCATCGCATCTTCAGGCTCATCGCCCTCGGCGCGCGGCGAAGGTGCCGGCCCAATTTTCACCGGAGCATAGCCGGTCTTCACCCACGGAATCGTGAACTTGCGCGTCTCCCCGTCAAGCTGCTTCAACTCCAGCTCCAAGGTATCGCCCAGCAGCACTGTCCGTGGCAATTCACTCACCGTGCGGAACGTCAGCAAATCTGCCGCGTAACGCCGCGTGGTGATTGGATTGCCCATTTTCTGGAGCCGCGTGGTTTCGGTCAAAATCTCCTCCACCGGCTTGCCGTCAAGCGAGATCACCTCGTCGCCCACATCAATCGCGTAGCGGGCGCGCGGCAGCGTGGTCCGGTTCACGCCGTCGACATAGACCTTGCCGTCATAGATATCGGTGAACAGTCCGGTGTCGGCCACCAAGCTCCCCGGCGCGCTAAAACTGGTGTGGAGATCGTCAAAACTCGAGACATATTCTTTGCACAATTCCAGGAATTCGATATCGTCTTTGGCGGCGCGCACGCGCGTCAGCCAAGGCGCAATGTTGAAGATGTCCACGTTGAGCAACTGGCGCTTCCAACTGGCCGGTGCATAGCGCTTGGCGTACAAACTGGCCAGCACTTGAAAATCAAAGGCCCGCTGGTCGGTCGACAACTGCGCCAGCGCCGGCAGCGCGAACAGCAGGGAAAGGAGAAGTGCGAAAGGTTTTTTATGCATCCCATTCGCTACTCTAGCGCAGTTCTCCTGCTACGATTACTGGCAGTGAAGCGTCTCATTATTCCAGACATCCACCACCGCACCGCCGTGGCTGACCAGATCCTGGCCGCCGAGCCCGCTGCCGAAGAAGTCTATTTCCTCGGCGACTATCAGGATGACTTCCACGACACGCCCGCTCATGCCCGCTCCACCGCTCAATGGATGCAGCGCCAGATCGAGGCCGGGCACCACCTACTCTGGGGAAATCATGACTTGCCCTATGGTTTCTGGGCGCCGCGGCATGACTGCCCAGGTTACTCGCCAGCCAAGGCCGCCGCCGTGAACAAGATACTTACTCCCGATCATTGGCGCCGGCTCCGTCTCTGGCACATTATTATCGATGGTCCGCGTCCGTGGATTCTCAGTCACTCAGGCATTGCGCAACCGTGGATACCGCCGGGAACCGCTGATCCGGTAGCGTATCTCACTGCGCTAGAGCAGACGGTGCTCGACGGACTCTACCTGCGCGGCGAGTCTCACCCGCTGCTTACTTACTGCAGCGCGGCGCGCGGCGGTCCGGATCCCTATTCGGGCGTCCTATGGATGGATTGGGGGGATTTTCGTCCCGTCCCCGGGCTGAACCAGATCGTGGGCCACACGCCGCTGCGCAATCCCGACGACTATTCAAACGCGGAGTCCTGGAACTGGTGCATCGACACCCACCTTAAGTATTACGCCGTTCTCGAGAACGGCGCACTGAGCCTGCATCGGGTGGATGCGATTGGACGGTGAAAATGTTGGCGTCCCCAGCGGGATTCGAACCCGCTGTCCAGTGTATTGTCTGGTTACATCGTGTGCTAAGCTGTTGAGTCTTTGAGGGTGAGCGTTGTCCAGCCCTTATCACTGTGTCTTGCTGCCGTGGCACAACAATGGCACAAATTTACGTCCTCGTACCCACGCACACCTCACCCGGTCCGCACCCCGGCAATGGCGCGTCGAAGCGTGGGCATGGCAGAACGGCCGGCAGCAGCACAAGCAACAACATTGGAATACCTCCCAGATAGAAAAAAAGGCCGGGTGAAGGATGCATGCGAATTGAAAAACATGCAGCCGCGCCCGGCCCGTTGCCACCATTTAATCAGCGATGCCGCCGCCTGAGGAGTGGCACCACAAGCAACCTGCGCCGAAGGAAAACTGGCGCAAGCAAAACTTTACTCTTGATTCTTCCGCCATCCGCCGCGAACCTTGCCCGCCTCAGCCCGGCTCACGTGCGCATGCACGCCCCTGAGATCGTCGGCAAGCTGCCCGAGTTGCGCCCGCCGCCTGAGCGCAAGTGGTGAAGCCGCTGGCCTCAAGGCTGGCCCTGCGTGGCCCGGTGATGCTGGGCCCGGAGTAGAGCCGTAGGCCAGCCTTGAACGCACGGTCTTGCTCAAGAGCATGCAGCAGGGCATCCGCCGCAGTCATGCCCGGCCAGCCGCCGGAGAATCCACTAACGAGGCTCCGCCTCAGACCGACGAGGTGTACTTCCGGTGACCCCGAAGCCTGGTGGATAATTTGAGAGTTGGCCCCGGTCGAGCAGAGAACCGGA
>JAYTKJ010000512.1:0-11650 GCA_043730365.1 Acidobacteriota bacterium
TCCGGTTCTCTGCTCGACCGGGGCCAACTCTCAAATTATCCACCAGGCTTCGGGGTCACCGGAAGTACACCTCGTCGGTCTGAGGCGGAGCCTCGTTAGGTTAAGGCCGTCAAGCTCGCCAATTTCGTCCCGCACTATCTCGTGCATTCTCCAGAGCACTTCTTATCGCTCGGGCCGAACATAAGCAGCAGGAAGGCTACGACGCTGAGTACCAGCGGCAGGAATTTCGAGCGCAACTCTTCGAAGAGCCGGTAAGAAACGCTTTACCGAGATTTGTGCGGACGTGCGGAACGTTTGAGGAGTTCTGGATGCACATTCGAAGACGAGGGCTCCCAACCTACGAGAGCCGCAGGCGATACCTTAACGAAGAGTTTGCGCAAATCCTTTCCTCCCGTGAGGGCACGAGTGATGAGACCGAGAAGGAGGCGTTCTTTCCAAAGGGCGCAAGCCATGACGCTTACACACACGTAAGATCAGTTCTGCAGGCTGCGACCCGTGATCTTTTCATAGTCGATGGCTAAATGGATGCCACTATCTATCCTTTGATTGCTACGATTCGGTGCCCGCAGACTGTTCGTGAGAATTCTTACGTGGCACTTCCCAGCTCATTTTACGCTAGAGGCCAAGCGATTTTTGACGCAGCATCCGAACGTCATCATTGACCTTCGGAAGTCGAAGGATTTTCACGACCGTTTTGTCTTTTCCGACGGCTATCGATGCTTCCTCCTCGGCGCTTCCATTAAGGACGCAGGCAGCCGAGGGTTCGCCGTCCTTCCGATCGGGGGAAGCTGGCATTGTTCACTTCATCTTGAACTACGCCAATCAAGTCTGGGCGGCCGCGACAGTAATCACCTTTCAAGTGGGGCGGGGTCTTACCCACGTTGATGTCTGGTCAGGCAGCCAACGATACGGAGGTCTTCACTGAACCTGGATGACCCAGAGCACCCAAAATCTTACCGCCCGTATGAATCATAGCGTCCTTTGCAACGCTTGACCGAACCCAGTCGAACCGGTAGGCTGAAGGAATCCAACTCGGCCCGGACAAGGAGCAAGCACCCCATGACCCTCACCATCGACCTTCAGCCCGAGATCGAACGCGGCCTTCTCGCCCAGGCCCACTCGCGTGGCATCTCGCTCACCGAGTACGCCCATGAAGTACTGGTGCGTGAAGCGAAGGCTGCCAACGCGGCTCCGGCCGCTTCCGAAGCCACGAACCTGTATGAGTTGTTCGAGCCGGTTCGGGGCCTACTCACCGATGAAGAAGTGGACACCCTATTCAGCCGCAACCAAAGCTCGGCCCGGCCGGTCAATTTTGAATGAGCGGATTTCTGGTCGATACCAACGTCATCTCAGAAATTGTGAGGCCTTTGCCCAACGCCAATGTTGCGGCCTGGAGCCAGCTTCAGCAGAAGCAAAGTTTGTTTCTAAGCGTCATTTCTATCGGTGAGATGCACAAAGGGCTCACGATTATGCCGTTCGGTACGAGGCGCACTCAGTTGACGCAGTCGATTGATCTCCTCGTTCCCGCTTGGTTTCAGGGCCGCATCCTGCCGTTGACGCAAGCCATCGCCGTGCGGTGGGGCGTTCTGGAAGGTCAGCGGCAACAGGCGGGACGTCCCCTCAATATGCCCGATGGCCAGATCGCGGCAACCGCTTTGGAGCACGGATTGACGGTGGTTACCCGCAACGTCAAAGATTTCGAGCATCTCGGCGTAGCTATTCTCAATCCCTGGGACGCATGACCATCACCGAGTCCGGTTGCTCGCCGAATGAGCCGGTGGGGCTCAGGCGATTCGAACGGTGCGCCACGGGCACCCCTTGGGCGATTAGCCGGTTCGAGCTCGCGAAGGCCGCCGGCGCGAACCTGGTGGAGCATGTGAGTTGCCGCGACTCTGGACTCGCCTCCCCTTGGCGGCGAGAGAGGAAGCGACCATGAACGCAGAGCGGGTCATCCCGCTCTCGGTTGCAAGGCGATCGATTTCTTCCATCTGGCTTTGGCGAGCAGTGATATTAAATCTCCGCACCTTTCCACCGGCATCGACACTCACCAAAAAAGCGACCGCCCTCTTCATGGCTGGGTCTTTGGCCAGGGCATCGAGCGGCGAAGGTTCTGGAATAGCTTCACGATCCTCGATCATACCTTCGATATGAAACGCAAGCGCCTTGGAAGCCAGGCGCCGTGCTTCGTCCAGCGTCTTCCCTGCCGTGACGCACCCTGGGAAATCAGGGAAGCTAACTCCGAAGTCCGAGTTCCGGTCCTTGTGCAGATACGCGATGTACTCCATTGCCCCTCCCGATTTGGCTGCCGCTACCGCAGCTTGATCCCCGCTTGCTTTTCAATACTCTTCAGCGTTCCCACTGGGATGTCCCTCTTGGGATGAGGGACCGTCGCACGACCTGTCTTAACGCCGTGCTTGAACTGCTTGTGACTCCCTGTCTGTGCGACTTCAAACCAGCCATCCCGCTTCAGCGCCTTGATCACATCGCGGCTATCCACTGTTGGTTCACCAAGCGCTCAGCTTCCATCATACACACTCCATACGCACGCGGGTAAGTGCGCGGCATCAATCGTCTAGCGCCCGAAGATGAAGCGCCCGCGCCGGGGATCGGCTCCACCGTCCAGCACGCCAGGCCGGATCAGGATGACGGTGGGAGCCGAGGCATTGGACCAATCGCCACGCACCTCCACTTGGTGGCCTAGCGAGGCGAGCTTCTCGGTGGTCTCCTTGCCCATGCGGCGCTCGATGTTCACCTTGCCCGGAGTGAATTCGTGGAAGGCGAACGAGGCATAGAAGTGCTCGGTCTGGAAGCGCGGGGCTTCGACGGCTTCCTGCGGGATCATGCCGAACTCGATGATGTTGAGCAGCACTTGCAGCATCGCCTGATCCTGATTGTCGCCGCCGGGGGTGGACATGGCCAGCAAGGGTGAGCCGTCGGCGTTGAGCACCAGCGTAGGGCTCAGGGTGACGCGCGGGCGCTTGCCGGGCTCGATGCGGTTGGGGTGGCCGGCATCGATCACAAACGACTGCGCGCGCGAACTCAGCGGGATGCCCGTGTCGCCGGCGATCACCGATGGAAGCCATGCGCCGCTCGGCGTGGCGTTGAAGACGTTGCCCCAACGATCCACGACGTTGACGCAGGTGGTGTCTTGTACACCCGCCGAAGATCCCCCGCCGGAGGGCATGCCTACGGCGCCGGCCAGCGTGCCGGGGCGCGACTCCATCGAGGCCTTGGCCGGGTCAATCAGCTTGCGGCGTTCGGCGGCGTAGGCCTTGGAGAGCAGAATGTCTTCCGGGATCTTGGAAAATTTAGGGTCGCCATAGTGGCGGTCGCGATCGGCAAAGGCCAGCTTCACCGCTTCAAGCAATGTGTGCAGATAAAGCGGCGAGTTGTGGCCCATCGCCTTGAGGTCATAGCCTTCGAGCATGTTCAGAGCTTCAATCATCACCGGGCCCTGCGTCCAGAAGCCGGGCTTGACGATGGTGTAGCCGCGATAGGTGGTGGTCTTGGGCTGCTCAATATCGGCGTGGAAGCTGGCGAGATCATCGTAGGAGATGAGGCCGCCGTTGGCTTCAGAAAAGGCCGCAATCTTTTTGGCGATGGGGCCGCGGGCGAAGTAGTCCCGCACGGCGTGAATTTTCTTGGCGCGGTTCCCACGCGCTTTCTTTTCGGCGCGCGCCAGTTCCTCCAGCGTCTTGGCCAGCGCACCGGCCTTGAACACTTCGCCACGCTTGGGCGCCGTGCCGCCGGGCAGGAAGAAAGCTTTGGAGGTGGGCCACAATTCCAGCAGGCGTTGGTTGGACCGAATGAAACTCGTAAATTCCTCACCCAGTGGGAAGCCTTGGGCTGCGTACTCGATGGCTGGCTGCGCTACTTGCGCAAACGTCATGGTGCCGTGGGTTTCCAGCGCGACCATCAAGCCGTCGAACACGCCCGGCGTGATCACGGCCAGTATTCCTTGGCCCGGAATCGGCGGCTTGCGCGCGCCATCTTCCCACGGCTCAGGTTCGCGCTTCAGGTAGAAATCGGCAGTCGCCTTTTTGGGCGCGACGCCGACGCCGGCGATCACCACCGGAGGCTTGCCGGCCATCTTTACAATGAGTGGCATCTCGCCGCCGAGGCCGAAGCGGGCCTGCTCGGTAACGGCTGCAGCCAAAGTGGCCGCTACGCCGGCGTCAATCGCATTGCCACCTTGCGTGAGAATCCGGAAGCCGGCTTCGACCTCCTGGTTGTTGGCCGCCGCGACCATCTCGCGCGTGCCGCGCACGGGCCAGAACATCAACTGTTGGGCCAGAGCCAAGCCTCCCAACGACAGGCCAGCCAGGAAAATCGTAGTGCGCTGCATTCCTGGATTGTACATCCCGGTCCGATACAATAACTCTCATGGCTTCCCAGGCGACCACCACCGCACAGGCACCGGAACTGTTGCGGCAGCTGGGAGTGATCAGCGCTTCGGCCCTGGTTGTCTCCAACATGATCGGCACCGGCGTGTTTGGAACCACCGGATTTCTGGCTGGCGATCTGGGCTCGCCCTCGGTGGTTTTGTGGATCTGGGTGGTGGGCGCCATCTGCGCGCTGATGGGCGCGTTCTGCTATTCCGAACTCGGGGTAAACTTCCCCAGTTCCGGTGGCGAGTTCGTTTACCTGACGCAGGCCTACGGACCAACGTGGGGTTTCATGACCGGTTGGGTTTCCTTCTTCGCGGGCTTTTCGGGTCCCATCGCTTTGGCCGCGCTCGCGTTTTCCGAGTATCTGGGCTATTTCTGGCCTGAGCTGAAGCAGGCCAACGCGCAGTTCAAGTTCGGCCCTGCGTGGTTCACGCTCAAACTGGGTGGCGCGCAAATGGCGGCCTCATTGTTGATTGCCACGCTGACCGTCATCAATATTTTCGGCGTCAAGCCGGTGGCGGCGATTCAAAATGTCTTGACCGCTACCAAGCTCGCGGTAATATTCGGGCTCATCTTCTTCGGCTTCGCGGCGGGCACTGGCAGTTGGGAGCACTTCAGCCAGCCGGCCACGCGATGGACCACCCGCTCCATCGAAACGCAGTTCTTCATCAGCCTCTTCTTTATTTACCTGAGTTACTCGGGTTGGAATGCGGCCACCTACGTCGCCGAGGAGATTCAGCAACCGGCCAAGACGCTGCCGCGCGCGCTGGCTCTCGGCACCGGATTTGTGGCAGTGATCTATCTATTGCTGAACGTGGTCTTCATCTATGCCATGCCGCTGGAAAAGATGAAAGGCGAGATTGCCATCGGCACGCTGGCGGCTACGAATCTTTTTGGCCCGGCGGTGTCGGGCGTGTTCGCCGCGCTGTTTGCCGTCTCGCTCACTTCCACTGTGAATGCGATGGTGACGATCGGTCCGCGAGTCTACTACGCGATGGCTAAAAACGGCGCGTTCCTTTCGCTGGCGGCCCGCGTCCACCCGACGTATCGTACCCCGGTAGCGGCGATTCTGCTGCAAGGCGTGGTGGCGATCATCATGACGCTGACACCGTTTCCGGATCTAGTGACGTTCGTCGGCTTTTTGCTGAATTTCTTCGCCTCGGCGACGGTGGCGTCGCTGTTCATTTTCCGCAAGCGGCCCGGCTGGCAGAAGCTACCGGTGGTGAGCTTTGCCTGGCCCTTGGTGCCGACCTTGTTCCTGCTGGTGGGCGGTTGGATGACCGTCTTCGGCTTTACGCTACAGCCGCGCATCGCCATCACGGCTACCGTGATCGTCGCCGCCGGCGCGCTTCTTTTCCGCTTTAACCGTTCCTCTCAACATGCCTAGACTTCTGGACGGTAAGTTCGTCCGCGATCAAATTCTCTCCGAACTCCGCCCGCGCATTGAGCGGGTCCGCGCCGCAGGTCGACCGCCGGGGCTCGCCGTGGTGCTGGTGGGCCATGATCCGGCTTCGGAGATTTACGTCCGTAACAAGGTGAAGACGTGCGAAGAGCTTGGTATTTTCTCGGAGAAGATCACGCCACCGGAGACGTCGACCACCGAACAGATTCTGGCGGTGGTGGCCGGGTTGGCGGCGCGCTCCGAGATCGATGGCATCCTGGTGCAATCTCCTCCTCCGCCTCACGTGGACGAGCGGCGCCTCCTGCTTTCACTTCCCCCCGACAAGGACGTGGACGGGTTTCATCCTTATAATGTCGGCCAACTAGTGAGTAACAGCCCCGGCCCGCGCGCTTGCACTCCGGCGGGCATCATGGAGATGTTACGGCGCTACGAAATCCCGGTGATTGGAAAGAAGGCCGTGGTCATCGGGCGAAGCGATATCGTGGGCAAGCCCATGGCGCTGATGCTGCTGCACGCCAACGCCACCGTGACGATTTGCCACTCACGCACGTCTAACCTCGACGCTGAGTGCCGCCAGGCGGATATTCTGGTGGCGGCGATCGGGCGGCCGGGCTTCGTGCGAGGGAACTTCGTCAAACCTGGCGCCGTAGTAGTTGACGTGGGCATCAACCGGTTGGCCTCGCGGGAGGAGGTCGAGAAGATTTTCGCGAGCCAAGCCGCGAAGCTGGACAAATTCGACAGGAAAGGGAGTTTGACCGTGGGTGACGTACATCCGCTGGAAATGAACCACGCTGCGGCGGTTACTCCGGTGCCGGGCGGCGTGGGGCCGCTCACGATCGCCATGCTCATGTCGAACACGGTGACGCTGGCCGAGCGGCATCTGGGGCTGGTTTAGTATGGAACCCGCTCCCTCACGGTCGCGGCTCGGTAACGGCGACGGTTGCGAGTAGATGCTCCGCGTCGGGCTCACTGGCGGCCTCGCGTCCGGCAAGAGTTTTGTGGCCGCGCAACTAGCCGCACTCGGTTGCCACGTGATTCGGGCCGACGATCTGGGTCACGCCGTGATGGCTCCGGGGGGTGAGGCTTGGGGCGCGGTGGTGGCGGCTTTCGGCAACTCGATCCTGAAAGATAATGGAGAGATAGACCGCCGCCGGCTCGGCGAATTAGTCTTTGAGCGTCCAGAGCGGCTGGCAGCATTGAATGCCATTATGCATCCACCGATTTTTCGCCGTCAGGAGCGGATGGTTGCCGAAGCCGAAGCCAGCGACCCGCACGGGATCGTCGTGGTGGAAGCCGCCATCATGTTTGAAACCGGGAGTAATGTGCGGTATCAAAAGATCATAGTGGCCTCGTGCGGCCCGGAGCAGCAGATCGAACGCGCGATGCATCGTGACCAGATGTCGCGCGAGCAAGCCGAGGCGCGGTTGGCGCGCCAGATGCCACTGGCGGAAAAAGTGAAGCGGGCCGACTACGTGATCGACACCTCAGGCACGAAAGAAGAAACCGTGCGCCAGACCGTGCACGTATACCAGTCCTTACGGAGCATCGCACTACCATGAAGCTGTCGCGAATTCTGATCCTGGCCGCCACCTTGTTGGGCGGATTCTTTGCGGTGACCTCCCACCCCGAGTGGATCCCGCAGCGATGGAGGCGGCCGCTGGCTGGCGGAGTCTCCGGCACGACGCCTTCGCTGTGGAGCGGGCCGGAAGTAGGCCGCGCCGCCGGCTTGAGTTCGGACGAACTCAACAACATCGATGTCTACAAGTCGGCGCACCTGGCCACGGTCAACATCACCAGCACCGTCTACCGCCGCGATTTCTTCTGGAACGTCTATCCGGCCAAGGAATCGGGCTCCGGCTTTATTGTCAACGACGATGGACTGATTGTGACCAACAATCACGTTATCTCGGGGTCAGCTAAAGTGCAGGTGACGCTGGCCGATCAATCGCGCTACGAGGCGCAGATTCTGGACCGCGATCCGTCAAACGATCTGGCTCTCATCAAAATCGTGCCGAAGAAGAAGATCCAGCCGCTGCGGTTGGGCGATTCAGACAAACTGCAAGTCGGGCAGAAAGTGCTGGCCATCGGCAACCCGTTTGGGCTGGATGGGACGCTCACCACCGGCATTATCAGTTCGCTGGGCCGCAATATCAAGGACGAGTCCGGTCGCGAACTGGAAGGCATGGTGCAAACCGACGCGGCCATCAATCCAGGCAATTCCGGTGGGCCGCTGCTGGATTCGCAAGGCAGTGTGGTGGGCGTGAACACGGCCATCTACGGCCCGGGCGGCAATATCGGGATCGGGTTTGCGATGCCCATCAACCGCGCCAAACAGATGATGGAAGGATTCCAGACCAGCCGCAAATTCGGTCGCCCGAAGATGGGGGTGTCCGGCATCTACGTGGCCGGGGATTTGGCCGAAGCGCTCAGCCTGCCGGCCGAAGGCGGCTTCCTGGTCTACGAAGTACAGCCTGATTCTCCAGCCGCGCAGGCCGGCATTCGCGGCGCCACCCGGTCCGTCTATATCGGCAACAACGAGGTGGGCATTGGCGGCGACCTGATCATGTCGATCGACGGCAAGCAGATCGACAAGCCGGATTCGATCAACAGCGCCATCGCCCGGAAGAAGCCCGGGGACTCCGTGGAAATGGTGGTGTTCCGCAACGGCCGCGCCGCCAAGGTGCAGGTGCCGCTCTCGTCAACGACATTGCAGCCCGGCGGCGAGAAGCTTTAGCACCGGCTCACGCTTCGCCGGCGTATTGGAATACCCGCTCCAGCGGCACATTGAAAACCCGCGCAATCCGGAACGCGACTTCGAGCGAGGGAGAGTATTTGTTGCCCTCAATCGCGTTTACCGTCTGCCGCGTGACTCCGACCCGGTCTGCCAGCACCTGCTGCGTCATCTCGGAGTGATGAAACCGAAGCGTGCGGATGTCGTTGGTGATCAGGCCCGCGCCCTTCCCCATCTCAGGCGCTCCTGCGGTACAGAACCAGTTGCGAGGCGATTTCAACCAGTTGCGCCAGCACCCAGAATCCGAGTAGCACGTGCGTGAAGACAAAGTTGCCATTGAAGAACAGTGCCGACGAGAGGGACAGGAACACACCCGTCGCCAGCACGTATGCGCCATTCCGGGTACTCTTCAACCCGATGAGCTTATCCCTCTCGTCTGTATCGTGGCGCCCGTCCATCGCTCCTGATAGCTTGCCGATGATTGCGACGATGATCGAGCCCGAGATCTGGATCAGCACCAGGAGCACCACCAGAGCCCCGAAAAACCAGATATGCCACGGCATGACATCAACTGCTTTGGCCGGAATGACCACGGCGAAGTAATACCCGAAGATCCCAAGCAGGCTCACGAATAACAGCCAGAGACTCTTCTCCTGAAATGGCATGGGTGGTCGCTCTCCTTCCGTTTGGGTGTAAAGCTAAGCGTACATGTTGTCTGACTTACCAGACAACCTGATGGTAGACCCAGCGGTGACTGGATGTCAAGTAATTTGTATATGCACTTTCAGGAAAGGGTAAGGCGGTTTACGGCAGGAGATACGGGAAAACCGATGGATTGGATTCTTTTTACCTGATTGTCAAAGGACCGCTTTCGCTTTATGATCAAGTTGCGAAGGAGCCTGAAATGCTTGAACTACTCTGTGCCGACTGCGAATCTGGACATCACTCACTGCCTGGTCAATGCGCTTGCTCTTGTTGCCAAAGACCGAAACGTCTGGCGAAGCCGCGAATCTATGACCTGCCTGGAAGTGCAGCCACTCTTCCCCCTCCGCCTCCGCCGGTGATGCAGGTGTCAGATTGGGCTTACGCCGACCAGTAGGCTGAGAGACTCCGCTTCCCTCGGAGCGGCTCATCATGAGTTGCCGGACGTCAGTGTTTGTGCCAGCGCGGCCGATCACCAGTCCAAATTCCAATCAGGTCCACCACAAACAGCGTTATAAATGAAACGGCCAGTCCGGCACAAACCACCAGCCGGAAGACCATGCCAATCCCACCTGGCTCTGCGAACCAAGTCAATGTGAAAAGAGCGGCGCAGAACGCACCAAAGGCGAGGAGCGCGATGAAAAGGTTGCGAAATTCGGTGTCCTGCATAAGAAGAGAGCCTCCTGCTGCCTGACAGGGCAAAAGAGCACCTGCTCGTTCTCATCCAAGGGTTGGTTAGAGATGGTTGCTAGCGCTTCCAATGCATCGGCGATGGCATCTTCAGCATGCCCGCTATTTGTGACACCGGATCGAGACGATCTCCGGGTTCCGGCCTCGCAAACGGGTTTCGAAAAGGGATGCGGACGCGGGTCAACCGATGCGTATTCAGAAAGCCGACGATCTCTGACAGCGCTTGCCCGATCACATACGCCGATGTTTCGGCGCAATCTCGCCTCGCATCGTCTGCCGCCATTTGAAAGTGCGCGCGGGTGAGTCCCGTGGGATCAGCTTGTTGGGATCGGCTGAGCGGTTCATACAAGAGGCGTAGTCCCGAGAGCATCGTCTGTTGCGAACTGGAGTTGACGCCGCGCAGGCTGGCTCTCATCCGGAGCAGCGTCTTCGCAAAGTCGTCGTAGGGCGCCGCGAAGGGGATCCACGGATCCGCCTGTTTCACTCTGCGCCGGGCGAAAACCAAGGCACGGGCATCGCGGTTATGGGCACGCCGGCTCCTGTCGTGTTGCCGAATCTCCCACCGCGTCGAGCCCCAATCGATCTCGGGGTAAGTACTCAACATCCTGGCGGCTGCAACGAGCTCTGTCAGCCGCTGCTGTTCAGGCGTGGGCGAGATGCGGATGTGCATCGGGCTCCTCCCGGTGGTTGTCGATTCGCATCAACACGGCCTGAATCGCCTCCATCACCTCTACGAGTTGATGAGGAATCCGGTCGCTGGGGTTGCCGCTGGAGCGCCGCAGGGCCTGCACGTGGACGCTCAGTTCTTCCAGCATCGTCGGTGTGGCCCGTCGGCCCACGCGACGAATTTCGGACACACGTAGCAGGACAGTGGCGGATAGAGCCGACAGAGGTACCCGGCTCCACATACTCCGATGCCTCCCAGGTTCTTGAGCGTCGGCGTGGATCCGGGAACGATGCTCTTTCCAGATTCGGTCCCGTCCCGCAACGCCACTCGACCCAGAAAGCGATCAATGACACCACTGAGCGCCTCATTGTTCCCGAGCACCTGATTCAATCGGCCCACCAGGCTGCTCGTCGACTTGACGTAGAAAAGCGAACTGCCCTGGTAGGAGTGGTCGAGCAGTTCCGCCAACAATCGCGTCGGAGTCCCTTGCTCGGCATGCCGCGTGCCGAACGTGTGCCGGAGTCGCAACGGCGACAGGTGGAGAGGTTTCCCTGTTCGGTGGGAGATGATGCCCGCCGCGACTGCGTAGTGCTCCACGTGGTAGCTGAAGGCGTCCGTGGTCAGATGCAACTCGTAACGCGCCTTCATCGGCGCCGGCACCTTCTTCAAGTTCAGGTTCTTGGTCGTACAAAGCAACGGCATCCGCGAGCCAGGCCGATTGGAAGGACAAGCTCAAGATGCTTACCGAAGCGCAACAACTCTGCGACCGCCAGCGTGAGCAGGATCGGCAAGCCGCAAGCGAACAGCAGCGTGCTGCTATCCTCGCCTTGGCCAGCAACTTCCCGCAACTGTGGCGCGATCCGTCCACCCCGGATCGTGAGCGCAAGCGGATGGTCCGGCTCCTGCTGGAAGACGTCACCTTGATCCTAGCAGCCCATCGATCTTTGCAACACAACCGTTCAACCTGCCCTCACTAAGGCAGCGTTAGGAAATAACATTGTCAGGAGCGAGGTAGAATCTGATAGTTCCACTCGCCATGAAACTCCTCTCGCCGGAGATTGATCCGTTCG
>JAYTKJ010000513.1:0-6486 GCA_043730365.1 Acidobacteriota bacterium
TCCGGTTCTCTGCTCGACCGGGGCCAACTCTCAAATTATCCACCAGGCTTCGGGGTCACCGGAAGTACACCTCGTCGGTCTGAGGCGGAGCCTCGTTAGCGTTAAGATGAAGGCAGTATGGTAACGGTCGAGGAAGCCTATCTCCCGCTGACCCTGTCCGCGCCGGGGTTGACCGACGCGCAATTCCAGGAATTCTGCGAGCAATACGCGGATTTCCGCCTGGAATACACGGCTGAGGGCGAGTTGATCATCATGGCGCCGACCGATCCGGAGACCAGTGCGCGCAATGCAACGCTTACCGCGCAGTTGTCAAATTAGGCCCGGCCGGACGGGCGCGGGATCGCCACAGACTCCAGCGGCGGATTCGTGCTCCGCAACGGTGCGAGACTGGCGCCGGACTCGGCGTGGATTTCGCGGACCCGCCTCCGCGCCAAGCAATGCCCGGAGTTCGTGATCGAGTTGCTCTCGCCGGCGGACCGCCCCCGCAAAGTCCACGCCAAGATGCTCGAGTGGATCGCCAACGGTGTGGAACTCGGCTGGCTGATCGACCCCAAGAACAAACCGTCACCATCTACCGGCCTGGTCAGGAGCCTGAAATCCGCACCGGAGTTACTGAGATCAACGGAGAAGGCCCGGTCGACGGATTCGTGCTTGATCTCCTGCCCGTCTGGACCCTGTAGCAATCATCATCGCTGAGCCGCCACCCCCGCCGATGATAGACTTGGCCGAACCAAGACACAAATGGATCTCAGCGTAGCCGGCATCGTCGCTTCCCTTTTATTCATCGTGGTGATGGCGCTGCGGGGTTGGCATATCATCCTGATTGCTCCCCTGGCCGTCATCGTCACCGCGCTGTTTTCCCGCATGGAAATCCTGCCGCTGTTGACCGGCCCTTACATGAAGGGCTTCGTCAGTTACGCATCCAAGTTCTACTTAGTCTTTCTGGCCGCCTCGATCTTCGGCAAGGTGATGGAAGACTCCGGAGCCGCGCGGTCGATCGCCCTGGGAGTGTTGCAGTTGATCGGGCGCGGCAGTCAATACAACGTGCTGCTGGCGGTGGCGGGGATCACGCTGGCATTGACCTTCGGCGGTGTGAGCCTGTTCGTCGTGATCTTCGCCGTGATCCCGATCGCGCGGCCATTGTTCCGGGAACTCGATGTCCCCTGGCACCTCTTTGCGGCTGCCTTCTTCTTCGGCATGGGCTCCATCACGATGACGATGATCCCGGGCACGCCCTCGATCATCAACATCATGCCGACTAAGTACATGGCTTCTTCCACCGTCTCGGCGCCCTTACTGGGGTTGCTGGCCGCCGCGGTGCTGGTGGCGTTCAACCTCTGGTACATGCGCTTCGCCCTCAGGAGTGCGTTGGCGCGGGGCGAAGGGTTTAGCGGCGGGCCTGCCGACACGGCGGCCGCTCCGGTGAGCGACGTACCTGTCGTGTGGCTTTGCCTGCTGCCCCCGGCCACTCTGATCATCCTTCTCAACGTGGTGAAGCTGGACGTCCTGGTAGCGATGACGTCGGCCACCGCCGTCTGTGTCGCGCTCTTCTGGAAGCGCTACGCCAACTTACTGGAGACCCTCAATCGCGGCGCGGTCAACACCGTGGTCCCCATCGTCAACACCTGCGCCGACGTGGGCTATGGCACGTGTATCGCCGCCACCACCGGGTTCCAGAGCGTCAGCGCGTGGCTGCTCGCCTTGCCCGGCCATCCGATCATCTCGCTCTCGATCGCCACTAACATCATGGCTGGTATCTCCGGATCGGCGTCCGGCGGGTTGGGGATCGTCATGGAGACAATCGTGCCCAAGTATCTGGCGCTCGGGTTGAGCCCGGATCTTGTCCACCGCATCTCGGTGATGTCGGCCGGCGCCTTTGACGCGCTCCCGCACAACGGTGTGGTGATCACCACGCTAGCGGTCACCGGGCTCACGCACTCCAATGCGTACCGGCATGTCTGGTGGGGACACGTGGTGGCAACGGTGATCGCCTTGCTGATCGTGATTCCGGTGGGAATCCTGCTGTATCGATAGGGTCCACCCGGATCGTCATCCATGCGAAACTGAGGTGAGAATCCATGCCGACCTCCGCGAAGAACCTGTCGGACGTCTACGATACTCTCGATCCGCGACCCTTGACCAAACCCGATGAATTCAAGGCCTTCTATCGGGAGGGCCTAGACAAAGTACGTGGCGGTCAGGTCGTCGACAAATTCCAACGTCGCCTTGAGAAGGCTCACAACGCTCTCCCTTTTAAGGCATTGCTGATGGGTCATCCCGGCAATGGTAAGTCCACCGAACTTTCCCGCCTTACCTTCGCGGTAGAGGATCGATACGTCGTCTATCGATTCTCAGTGAAACGCGATCTGGATCCCGGCGCCTTTCGCCCTTTCGATGTGCTGGCGCTGCTTTTGGTGGGATTGGCCGAGCAGGCGGCGAAACCCGTCGCGGATGGAGGTATCGACTTTAAACCGCCGGACTCCTTAATACAGCGCGTCGTGGGCTGGTTTTCCGCAACCAAGATTGTGAAGAAAGAGGCGACTGCCGCCGGTGCGTCCGCCACTACCTCGATCGGTCTCGACGCGGACACCTGGTGGGCAAAACTAATGGGCTTGAGCGCCCAGATCAAAGGAGAGATGAGGTACGCCGCCGAGCGTAACAAGGAAGTGGTGGAGTATCAGCTCCAGCGGCTCTCTTCCTTGATTGACCTTCTGAACGAACTACTTGATCTGCTCCGCGAGGAAGCTTTCAAGCGCGCCAAGAAGGACTGGCTTATTATCGGCGAAGATTTCGATAGCCCGGGTATCGACCCTTCGCTGGTGCAGTCGTTCTTCGTCACCTATGCGAATGTCTTGAACGAGCTTCGCATCAGCAATATCTTTACGCTGCCGGTCAGCCTGGCGTATTCGGAATACTATTCCCGCCTTCCTTGCCCGCCAACGGTTCTCTATGACACACCGGTTTACGGCGAACAAAACCAGCCGCACGCCGAGGGGCGCAAGGCACTGCGCGAGATCATTGAAGCCAGGGTAGTGATGAGTCTATTTGCTCCCGGCGAACTAGATCGAATGCTGGTGGCGTCCGGTGGAAACTTGCGCGACCTTTTCTCGCTGGTGCGAGACGCCGCTGACTCAGCGGAATCTCGTGCCGTTGCGCAGATAGAAGATGAGGACGCGACGGCTGCCATCAACAAGCTACGCCATGCAGTGCGTTCACGGCTTGGACAAGGGCCATCTGATGACATCGGATACGATGCCAAGGCCGATCGGTTAAAGGCCATCTACAGCAGAGCTCCGAAAGCGAACATGCCGGATAAGGTGTTGAGTTCGCTTCTGCGTTCCCGCAGCGTGCAGGAGTTCAACGGCAAAGGCAGGTTGGGGATTCCTCCTCTGGTGGTTGATTTGCTGATAGAGCAGGGCGTGCTCGCTGCCGGTTCGGCCGGCGGCACGCTCGCCTGACCGAAATGTCACCTGCTCAGGCGGCTGAACGCATCATTCGCTGGGTCCGCGACAGCCGGACCGGCTTGGCACGGGTCACTCATTCTTCGGATGCGGCCCGTCGCGCCACGTGGGAGTTGCTGAAGGCCGCGGCGGCTCCGGATAGTGCGGTCGAGATCAAGTTGCCGGACCGGGTAGCGCCCAGCCGCCTTGCATCGCAGGTCCGCGAACTACTGGAAGCCGTCCCCGGTGGCTTGGTGTCGGTTCCTTGGACGCTCTCGGTTGTGGAGCCTCCCCTAGATTTGGAGAAGGCATTGTCGGGGGTCAGTCTCCTGCGCGAAGCCTTGGCGGATCTGCCCCTACACCAGGTTTGGTGGATGAGCCAGGAGTTCACCGATCGCTTGACCGCCGCCGTTCCAGACCTTGAGTCCTGGTTTGTCCTGCGGCTCAGTGTGGAAGTTCCAGTGGTTGCCGTTGGTGACGGTAACTGGATCTCGTCTTCCGACAATGTCTCGGACCCCGCTGAAGCTCGCCGCCAAGCCAACTCCCTCGTCAGTCGAGCCCGCGAGGCATTCTTCCGCGGAGAACCAGCCGACCTCGTGTGGACGCAGTTGGTCACTCCTGCGATTAGTGTCCTCAACGCTTCGAGCCTGCAAGCAGAGGCAAGGGAAATCGAAAGGGAGTTCCGTCCTGCGCTTAGGAGGTTGTCGAGTCCCGTCCATGTCCGGCTCGACGCCTTGCTTGACCCCGGTAGCCTGCCGGCCATCTGGAACGTCCGCCGCGAGCGCAATCCGTACTTCACTGGCCGCGACGAATGGCTCCGCCGGCTCCGCGAGAATCTCGAAGCCCAACACGGCGCCGTGCTGACGCAGGCCATCGCCGGGCTGGGTGGCGTGGGCAAGACGACGCTCGCCACAGAATACGCCTACGAGTTCGCCGCCGAATATGACGTGGTGTGGGAGCTGCCCTGTGAAGATACCGCGTCGGCGCGCCTGGCGCTGGCGGAGCTGGCCGTGCGTCTCGGCGTGGAGCCGGATACCGGCAATCCACAGGCCTGGGAGTCTGCCCGCGAGTGGCTGGAGCAACACGGCCGCTGGCTGCTGCTGTGTGACAACGCGGTCTCCTATGACGCCATCGCCGGGCTCCTCCCGCGCGGGGGCCAGCGGGGGCACGTCCTCATCACGTCGCGCAATCCCAATTGGCGCAAGCTTGGTATGGAGCCGCTGAGCCTGCCGCCGCTCTCGCCCGCTGAAGGAGCGCAATTCCTGCTGCGGCGCACGGGCCGCGCGGCTGCGAGCGATGAGGCGGAGGCGCAGGGTTTATCCCAGGATCTGGGCGGGCTGCCGCTCGCGCTCGAACTCGCCGCCGCGTATGTGGAGGAGAACGCGATCTCGCTCGCACGATACCGTGCGCGTTTGGCGGAGGCGCCGCTGCGGCTGCTGGAACCGGTAGCGCGGACGTGGGAGATTTCGCTCGGGAAGCTGCCGCCCGCGGCGGTGCGTCTGCTGGAGCGGCTGGCGTTCCTCGCGCCGGATGCGATTCCGCGCGGGCTGCTGGAGGGCTGGGACCTGGGCGCTGACGATGGATCGCACTTGGATGAAGCGGTGGGGGCCCTGCGGCGATACTCGCTGGTGACCGTGGAGCCGGATGGGAGCCTCGGCGTGCATCGCCTGCTGCAGCGCGTGATCCGGTCCCGCCTTGCGGACCCGGCGGCGGTCTGCAGCGCGGGGCTGCGGCATGTGAACGAGGGCTTCGGTTATGACCAGGAGAAGATTGAGACTTGGGAGCCGGCCGATCCACTCTATGAACATGCGGTGGCGGCGGCGCTTCACGCAGCGGAGCAGGGAGTGGAACCCGAGAAGACCAGTCGGCTGCTCAATCAGGCGGGGTTGTTGGCGATGAATCGTCGCGCGGACCTCGGTGCGGCCCTGCCGCTGTTGCAACGCGCCTTAGCGATTGCCGAGAAGAGCTTCGGCCCGGATCATCCTATGGTGGCGACGCTCGCCAACAACATCGGCAATATCCTGCAAGCCCAAGGCGATCTGGAGGGCGCCCTCACCTACACCCGCCGCGCCCTGGCGATCGACGAGAAGAGCTTCGGCCCAGAACATCCGGATGTTGCGCGCGGCGCCAACAACATCGGCTCGATCCTGCACGACCAAAGCGATCTGGAGGGCGCCCTCGCCTATACCCGCCGCGCCCTCGCGATCTGGACGAAGTTTCTAGGCCCCGACCACCCGAACACACGCAGGGCAGCGGCGAATCTCGCAGCTATCGAGCGCGACGCAAAGCGGTAAGAACCACTCCCTTGCGGTCGTGGCTCGGTAGCGTATCGGTAATTCGGTAGGGCAATCGGTAATTCGGAATTGGATCGGTAATCGGGAGCGCATCGGCAACACGTGGCGGTTTCCGAGCCCCGACCGCCCGGAAGGGGTCTCCCCCCACCACCCACAAAATAAAAAAACCGCCGCGCCAGCGCAGGAGGAGGAGAGCACAACGGCGTGGTGATCACGACGCTGGCGGTCACCGGGCTCACGCACTTCAATGCCTACCGGCATGTCTGGTGGGGACACGTGGTGGCAACGGTGATCGCCTTGCTGATCGTGATTCCGGTGGGAATCCTACTGTATCGATAGCATAACAGTGGAGACGAACGAGGCTCCGATGCCGAGCCGCGACCGCGGGAGCGTGCGCCGGGATAAAACGGCGTGTAGCCGGGGATGAAAGAGCCCCACAAGAAAGGAGTAGCGAACCATCTTGACCTCGAGTCTTGCGTTGGGTGCCGTGAGGTGCCGGGTGAAGCATAGACAGAGACATCGGCGGGCGGGGAATCGAGCTTCGACAAGCATAATCCGGGTGCCGACCGTGTGCTTCCAACGGGAAGGCCACACTCAAAGTGGACGACATCGCAAGGCCTGCGTCCTCGAAGGACCCGGTGTAGTCCAAGAGCCACTAGTGTTGTGTAACTAAAATAGCTTGCAATAATTCCAAGGGCGTGGCATGCTTAGGCATGGCGCGCCCTGTTTCGGTCATCGACATCACTCCAGAA
>JAYTKJ010000514.1:0-16957 GCA_043730365.1 Acidobacteriota bacterium
GGGACAGATCTAGTGCTATCGGAAACGAGGCTCCATGCCAAACCGCTTCTGACAGAACTATGCCTATCTATGTGGTTCTATTTATGGGCCACGGCTTAGTGAGCACCTGTTGGCCACGGAACTCGGGCAGGTGCGTCTCAACGGCGTCGGTAAGGGCGAGCTTGCCTTCCTCGGCGAGCATGAGGATGCCGAGACAGACGATGGGCTTGGTCATCGAATGGATCTGGAAAATGTTGTCGGTCTGCATCGGCTGCTTGGTGTCAAAGTCCGTGTAGCCGACAGCGTCAAGCGCGGCGACGTGGCCGTGGCGGGCGACCAAGGTAACGATGCCGGCGGCTTGTCCGCTCTCAACAAATTGCTGCATGCGGACCGGGATGCGCGCGAGGCGAGCGGGGTCAAGGCCGGTCTTGGCGGTATCTTTGACGATCGGGAGCGGCGGCGGCGGGGCGGCGATGAGCGCAAACGCGGCGGCGAAGAAGGGGAGCAGGCCCAGGAGTTTTGACATCGCGACTATTTTACTTGTTTGCGGGGCTGAAGAGGCCGGCCTGATCCCACTTGGCGATGGTTTCGACGGCGAGCGTGGTCATTTTCTCGATTACTGCTGCGCGATAGGCTTTGGCTTTCACCAGATCGAACTTGGGATAGCCTTGGCCGGGCTGATACAAGATGATCGAAGACGGGAACGGGAAAGCGGACCACGTGCCGGCGGGTGGGCGCGCGGTGGCCAGTGAGTCTTGATAGCGCTCGGGGTGGACGAGTTTGGGATCGATGGCCTGGATCATGGCGTTTTCGTTCCAGACGGCGTGGCCGCCATCTTCGCCGAAAATCTTGAGCGTGAGGTCCGAACAGTAACTCCACCAGTTGACGACGAGGGTGCGGACCCGGTCACGCCGGCCGATAGTTTCGGCGAGATCATTGAGAACCGCGGTCTGCGGGCCGCCGTGGCCGTTGACGATGATGATGTTCTTAAAGCCGATACGGACGAGGCCGGAAATGACGTCACTCAGGTAGCCGCGATAGGCGGGCTCGGAGATGGTGAAGGAGCCGGGATAACCATCGAGGCTGCCGGTGATTCCGTAGGGCACGACAGGTGCGACGAGCGCGTTGAGCTTGATGGCCATGCCGCGGGCGATGTCGACAGGCGCGGTGATATCGGCGCCGTTGTTGGCAACGCCGTGGGCTTCGAGAGTGCCGGTGGGGAGCAGGACGGTGGTGATTTTGGCGGGGACGAGATCACGGAATTCCATCCAATTGATGTCGCTCACTTCGCGGGTGGATTGGGCGTAGGAAATGGGGATGCCGAGCAGGAAGACGACGATGAGTGGCATGCCGCTACGCTAGCATACGGGGTGAATGGTGACGCCACAACGAATCGTGCGGCGAATGCCTGCCTATTGAGCGGCGTAAAATGCGGCGCGAGCCGCTCGCAGATGCTCTCCGTATCGGATGATGCCATCGCCGGTGTCGTGGGTGTCCGGTTGTTTCTTGAGAGCTGCGTCGAAGGCCTTCAGCACGGCGTCTCGTTCGGCGGCGGACAAACCTCGTGCAGTGGCGGCGAGGTGATCGGCGGCCCACATTGGGCAATAGAATTCAGGGTGACGGATAAGGAACGCGGCTGCAGGATTCAGGGAGTGGCCTCCTATGTTGGGCTCTTGAAACTGACATCCGTGACCCCGGAGTTGATCGGTGAGAATGGCGGCCCTGGTGCGCGTGAGATACTCGACACTGGGCCATAGCGCCCAACCGAGGCCTGCCAGAACGGAGCCAGCCACGACCGTGTGCCGCACGCCTGCGGGGGCTTTGGATAATAGAAACCAGCCCGCGGCCAGAGGTAAGGGCGCCACCAGAATCAGCAGCAATATCATTCACTTACTATCGCCCATTTTGGCGGCAGTAAGTTTATTCGAGGACGCGCCAGACACTGGCGAAATCGTCGGTCCATTCGGTGAGCTGCGTGACAGCCGGGCGGGCGCCAGGGATCAAGACCGGGGTCTTGGCCAGGACCATCCAGTTGGCGTCATAGGTGCCTCGCGATGAGTCTCCCGGCGAGTGAAGATACTGGGCGGACCAGCCGATGTGCTTCGCCATCGCAGCCACCACAGGCTCAAGCTTGAGCATGCGATTGGAGATGTGGATGAGGAGAATGCCCTCGTCGCGGAGATGGCGGCGGTAGATGGCGGCTGCCTCGCGCGTGAGGAGGTGGACGGGGATCGAGTCGCTCGAGAAAGCGTCAACCACGAGCACGTCGAAGTTCTGCGGCGGCTCGTCGCGGAGACTGATGCGCGCGTCGCCTTCGACAATTTGGATGGTGGCAAGCGAATCGGCAAGATAGGTGAACCAACGGCGGGCCATCTGGATGACGCCAGGGTCCAGTTCATAGATACGGATGGTTTGGCCGGCTTGGCCGTAGCGGGCCAGCGTGCCGACGCCGAGTCCGATGAGGCCGATGCGCGCGGTGGCGGGGCACCCGGACAGAATCAAGCCGGCGGCGGAGTTCCAACCATAGTAGGCAGTGGGCTGGCGGCTGGAATCGCGATTGACGTATTGGAGACCGTGGCTGGTTTGGCCGTGCGTGAGCAGGCGGAAGGGGAGTCCGGCCTTGTCGTGCTTCTCGGTGACGCGGAGCGTGCCGTAGAAGTTGCGCGAGGCTTCCAAAGACGGCGTGGGGCTGAACAGCAACGAGCACGTGGCGGCGCCGAGGCCGAGGGCGCGAACTTGGTGGTCCCACTGAAAGCGGCCGCGCTCGCGCCAGGCGGCGATCACCGCCAGGACGCAAGTGGCGGCGAGCGAGATCGGGTATTCGAGGTACCGGCTGAAGAGTCGCGGCGAGGCGAGGGCGACAGCGGCTCCACCCAGTGCGCCCCCGGCTGCGATGGCCAGGTAAAAGCGTGTGAGTCCGTTGGCAACGGTGGGACGCGCGCGAACCAGTTCGCCGTGACAAACCAACAAGCAGATGAAGAGCGTGACGGCCGGAGCGGCGATCTGAATCAGCGGCGCCAGGGTGGTGCCCAGCGTGGCGGTAATGCAGGCGCTGACGATGGCGAGGCCGCAGAGAATGGCCATCCAATCGCGGTGATAGAAAGCCGGACGGTCAAAGACGAGGATGAACGAGAGCAGGTAGAGCGTCAGAGGCAGGATCCACAGGAACGGCATGGGCGCGATCTCCTGCGACATCTGATTGGTGGACGCCATGAGAAGAGCCGAGCCGCAGGCCGAAAGCGCGATCCACAACCAGACGGGGCCCGACGATGAAGCAGAACCGGATTCGGCGGCCGCCACCGGCGAGTGAGTTCGCCAGGCGATAAAGACACAGGTGAGGACGAAGAACAGGTAGCCGGCCGTCCAGACGGTAAGCTGTGTGCGGATCGAGAGCCAAGGTTCGATGATGAACGGGTAAGCAAGCAGGGCCAGCATCGAGCCGACATTGGAGAGCGCGTAGAGGCGATAGGGGGCGGCTTCGATGGCCAGCCACTTTTGCAGGAGAGGCGAAGTGGCGGCCAGAGCGATGTAGGGGAGACCGGCGCTGAGGGCCAACGTGACGAAGATGGAAGTGGTAGGCCCCGCTTGGTCAAACTGATGGAGCGCCAGCGGCAGCGAGAGCAGAGACAACAGAAGGAGGGCGATGTGCCAACGCGGCTTGGCGATGTGCGCCCAGGCGTAACCAGCCAATAGTAGCGTCTGGAAAAAGAGCAGGCAGACCGTCCACACACCCGACGAGCCGCCGTGCACGGGCAGCAGAAGCTTGCCGAGAAGCGGCTGGATTAGAAAAAGCAGGAACGATCCAACGAAGATCGCCAGACCGTGACGCGTCACTTGCCGAGAAAGGCCGACTGCGTCGCGAAGTTCAGCAGCAGCGACGGGAAGACGCCGAGCACAACGATCGCGATAGCCGAGGCCCACAACGTGATGTTGATGCCGGCCGAGGGCGCCGTCGCGGTCTCGACAGACTGGCCGGGCTCATGGAAGTACATGACGACGATCACGCGCAGGTAGTAATAGGCGGCGACGGCGCTATTGAGCAAGCCCAGCACCGAGAGCCAGAACAGCTTGGAATCGATGGCGGCTTTAAAGATATAGAACTTGCCGAAGAAGCCGGAGGTGAGCGGCACGCCAATCAGCGACAAGAGGAAGACGGTGAACAAGGCCGCGATCACGGGCTGCTTTTGCGACAGGCCGGCGAGGTCTTCCACCAGCACATAGCGCTCATGGTGCCGCGAAAAATGGATGACTATGGCAAAGGCGCCGAGGTTCATGAAGGCGTAGCTGGCCAGGTAGAACAGCGCGGCCGCGGTGCCAATCTCACTACGAGCGGCGATCGCAACGAGCACGTAGCCGGCATGCGCGATCGAGGAGTAGGCGAGCATGCGTTTGATGTTCGATTGCGTCAGCGCGGCGAAGTTGCCGATGATCATGGTGAGCAGCGCCGAGATCCAGACGATATATTCCCAGCTTTCGCCCTGACCGGAGAAGGCAGTGGTAAAGACGCGAAGGAAGACGGCGAAGGCCGCGGCCTTGGGGCCGGCCGACATGAACATGGTGATGGGAGCGGGCGCGCCCTGATAGACGTCCGGCGTCCAGGATTGGAACGGCGCGGCTGAGACCTTGAAGGCGAAGCCGACGAACATCAGCGCGCAGGCCGTGCCCACCATCCAGGGGGCATTGACGGTGCGCGGGTCAGCCAGTAGCTTGCCGATTTGCGTAAGGTTGGTGGTGCCGGTGAGGCCGTAAATCCAAGCCACGCCGTAGAGCAGGAAGGCGGTGGCGAACGAGCCAAGCAGGAAATACTTGATGGCCGCTTCGTTGTTGCGGCGGTCATCGCGGTGGAAGCCGGCCAGGATGTAAGTAGCGATCGACGAAATCTCCAGGCCAATGAAGACCATGATCAATTCATTGGAAGTGGCCAGCAGACATTGCCCCACCAGCGAGAACAGGATCAGCGCGTAGTATTCGCTCGAATCGGAATCCTCACGCTTCAAATAGGAGATGGAGCAGAGGACCGTGAAGGCGCCGACGACGAGCACGAGCACACGGAAAAAGGTGGCGAAATCGTCAATGACGAGGAAGTTCTGGTAGGCCAGGCCCTTGTTCAAGCCGGCGTTCAAGGCGGCCGCGAGTGCGCCGAGGATGACAATCAACGCCAGCGGGCCGGAGCCTTTGCGATGGCGCTCTCCGGCGAGACCTTCGAGAAACATCATCACGGCGCCGGCGACGATCAAGATGATTTCGGGCAGCGTGCGGATGTAGTCAACCGAGGTGGGGATGAAGTTATCGGGCATGGTTGGCGGCCTCCACCTGCTGCGAGTTGCGGGTCTGTTCGAGGATGGCGGCGTTGGCGCGCCCGATCGACGGCAGGAAGGTTTGGGTGACCGTACCCATCCAGACCATGAGAATGACGAGTGGTACGACGGCCAGCAGCTCGCGCGCGTTGATGTCGGTGACGTGATGCGCCACGTCATGCGGGGTCTTACCGAGGAACGTGCGCTGGAACATCCACAGCATGTAGCAGGCCGAGAGAATCACGCCGACTCCAGCGCCGACGGCCCAGTTGAAGTTGGCTATCGCCGCGCCCTGCAAGACCAGGAACTCACCGACGAAGTTGTTGAGCAACGGCAGGCCGATGCTGGCGAGCGTGGTGATCAGAAAGATAGTAGTGAGGTGCGGGGCCACCGTCGCGACGCCGCCGTAGGCTTTGATCTCCAGCGAGTGGTTGCGCTCATAGAGCATGCCGACCAGCATGAAGAGCGCGCCGGTGGAGATGCCGTGGCAGAGCATCTGGTAGACCGCGCCGTCGAGACCTTGCTGATTGAAGGAGAAGATGCCGAGCACCACGAAGCCTAAATGGCTGACCGAAGAGTATGCCACCAGCTTCTTCATGTTGGGCTGGACCATGGCGACCAGCGCTCCGACGATGATGCCGGTGATCGCCAGCGCGCCGATCAGCGGGGCGTAATGGCGGGCCGCGCCGCCGAACAACGGCAGGCAGAAGCGGACGATGCCGTAGGTGCCCATCTTCAACATGACCGAAGCCAGCATGACGGAGCCGGCCGTGGGAGCTTCCACGTGCGCGTCAGGCAGCCAGGTGTGGAGCGGCCAGAGCGGAACCTTGATGGCGAAGGCAATGAAGAAGGCGAAGAAGAGGAGCGCTTCGACCGAGGCCGACATTGGCACCCGACCCGAGGCGATCAACTCGCGCACCACCGGGTAATCGAAGGTGCCGGTGTGCGAGTAGAGATAGAGGATTGCCGCCAGCATGAGGACCGACCCGGCCATCGTATAGAGGAAGAACTTCACAGTGGCGTAAATACGGCGGTCATGTCCCCAGATGCCGATCAGGAAGTACATGGGCACCAGCGTGATTTCCCAGTAGACGTAGAAAAGGAATAGATCCATGGCGGCAAAAACGCCGATTACGCCAACTTCGAGGAGCAGCAGGAAGGCGTAATATTCCTTCTCGCGATGCTGAATGTATTTCCACGAGATCAGGATGCAAAGCGGAGTGAGAAACGTGGAGAGAATGACGAGCCAGAGACTCAAACCGTCCAGCGCGATGTGATAGCGGATGGCTGGCGTGTCGATCCAAGGCACGTTGATCTCAAACGAACGCGCCTGCGGGTCTGCCAGCACCGGGCCGATCAAGCCGAGCGACATGGCAAAAATAACCAGCGAGAGGATGAGTGCGACGAACTTGGCTTTGTCCTTGAGTCCGGCGGGCATCAGGAGGAGCAGAACGAAGCCGAGGGCGGGCAGCGCGATGGTCCAGTTCAGAAGATTCATCGGATGCCTCCGGCGAGGCCCATGATCGCGATCGCGACCACCGAGCCAAACACCACCCAGGCTCCGTAAGAGCGCATGTTGCCGGTCTGGATCCAGCGGGCGAGGCCGCCGACCATGCGGGCGAGTCCACCGGTACCGTTGACGATGCCGTCTATCAGGCCGGCGTCAAGCCCTTTCCAAAGCATTGAGCGGGAGCCGCCGATGGTTGGTTGGATAATGACCGTGTCGTAGAGTTCGTCCACGCGGTACTTGTCGTAAACCAGACGGTACACGCCGCCGAGGCGCGCCGTGATCGAATCCGGCAGGCCGGGACTGAGGACGTACATGATGTAGGCGATGACGATACCGAGAATGCCGGCAGAGGAGCCGACGATTTCGAGCCAGGCTTCGTGCTCGATATGCTCGGCATGCGGCAGGGCCGGTTCAAGGAAGTGCGGGAGATCGAAGAAGCCGCCGACCAGCGAGAGGATCGCCAGCACGGCGAGAGGCATCCACATGACGGCGGGCGCTTCGTGCGGTTCGGTGTCGTGGGCATGGTCATGCGAATGATCTGCGTGCTTATGATCGTGCGCGTGGGCGTCATGGCCGTGGTCGTCATGATCATGATCATGATCGTCGTGGCCGTGGTGACCGGCGGCCAGTACAGCCGCGCCGCGGAACTCGCCGAAGAAGGTGAGGAACATCGAGCGCGAGACGTAGAAGGCGGTAACACCGGCGGTGACTACCGCGACCCAATACATCCAGGGCGAGTGATGATGGACCGCCCCCAGAATCGCTTCCTTGCTGTACCAGCCCGAGGTGAAAGGAATGCCCGCGATGGCAACCCACGCGCAGGCCAATGTAATAAAGGTGATGGGGATGTATTTGCGCAGCCCGCCCATGTGGCGCATGTCCTGCTCATGGTGCATCGAGTAGATGACCGCGCCGGCGCCAAGGAAGAGCAGCGCCTTGAAGAAGGCGTGCGTCACAACGTGCCACATCGCGGCGCCGAATGCGCCTGAGCCTGCGGCCAGGAACATGTAGCCGAGTTGAGAAACAGTGGAGTATGCGAATACCTTCTTGATGTCCCACTGCGTCATGCCGATCGTAGCGGCCATGACAGCGGTGATGAGGCCGACCACCGCGACGACGTCCATCGCGATCGGAGCCTTGATGAAGACGCTGGCCGAGCGGCACACCATGTAGACACCGGCGGTGACCATGGTGGCGGCGTGGATGAGGGCCGAGACCGGCGTGGGGCCTTCCATGGCGTCAGGTAGCCAGACGTAAAGAGGAACCTGGGCGCTTTTGCCCGCCGCGCCAACCATGAGCAGGAGGCAGATGGCCGTGACCCAGCCGACGGAGTGCTCGACATCCACTTTGGACGCTTGCGTCATGACGTCCTGGAAATTCAGGGTCTTAAAGTGAATCACGATGAGGAACATGGCGAGTGAGAAGCCGAAATCGCCAATGCGATTCACGATGAACGCTTTGTTGCCTGCGGTGGAAGCAGCCTCTTTCAGATAGTAGAAGCCGATGAGCAGGTAACTACACAAACCCACGCCTTCCCAACCGACGAACAACATCAAGTAGTTGTTGCCGAGGACCAGAGTGAGCATGAAGAACATGAAGAGATTGAGGTAGGCGAAGAAACGGTAGTAACCGTCTTCGGCAGCCATATAGCCGGTGGCGTAGATGTGAATGAGTGAGCCGATGCCGGTGACCACCAGCAGCATGACAGCGGTAAGCCGGTCCACGGCGAACTCGAACGGAATGTTGACGAAGCCGCTCTGGATCCAAGTTCCGTAGGTTTCGATATAGGGCTTCTCCAGCGGCATGATGGCCGATAGAGTGGTGGCGACCCAGGCAAACGACAGCACGACGCTCGCCACGGCCACCAAGCTGATGACAGCCTTGGGCATCCGGCGGCCGAACAAGCCGTTAATGAGGAACCCGATCAGCGGGAAAGCGGGAATCAACCAGAGTTGCTGCATGGTGGTTAGTTAGTTACTACCGCTCCCTGACGGTCGCGGCTCAGTAAGGGACGGTTGCGGCACGGTAAGGGACAGTTGCGGGTCGGTAAGGGACGGTTGCGGCCCGGTAAGGGCGTATCGATGCTGAGCATTGCTTGGCCTCTAGAGTTTCATCGAATCGATATCGTCGGCCATCAGCGTGTTCCGATTCTTGAACACGGTCAGGATAATTGCCAGACCCACGGCGGCTTCGGCGGCAGCCACCACCATGACGAAGAAGGTGAACAAGTGGCCATCCACGGTGCCGTGCTTGTAGGAGAAAGCGACAAAAGAAAGATTGACCGCGTTGAGCATCAACTCAATGCACATGAACATGGTGATGACGTTCTTGCGGATGACAAAGCCGATGGCGCCCAGCGAGAAGAGAATGGCGCTGACGACCAGGTACGCAGTAAGCGGGACGGCTGGAGGAGTGGGCATATATGTCGAGTTACAGCTCCTTGCGCGCGAGCACCACGGCGCCGAGAATGGCGATCAGCACCAGAACGGACGTGACTTCAAACGGCAGCAGATACTGGGTGAACAGAGCGCGGCCGATATCCTGCGGCGAACCTACTTTGGCGTCGGCAAAGCGGACCAACACCGAATCGGGCGGCACGGTGCGCTGGATCAGGTAGCCGAGCATGCCGAGCAGGGCGATGCCCAGAGGTAAGCCGAGGAAGCGCGCCAGAATACTTTGACGGATCGGCTTGGGCTCCGCGCCGGCGTTGAGCAGCATGATCACGAACAGGAAGAGTACCATGATGGCGCCGGCATAGACGATCATTTGCGCCGCAGCGATGAAGGGCGCGCCCAGCAACAGATAGAGGATCGCGAGCGAGCCCATCACGCCGATGAGCGAGAGGGCGCTCGACACGGGATGGCGTTGCATCACCATCGAGATGGCGCAAAGAACGGCGAGCGCCGCGAATAATGCGAAGAGCAGAGCGTCCATGTTTTAGAATCCGAGAGCTACCAGCAGCGCGACGGCAAAGAGCAGGA
This sequence comes from Acidobacteriota bacterium, assembly GCA_043730365.1. Classification (GTDB taxonomy): domain Bacteria; phylum Acidobacteriota; class Terriglobia; order Bryobacterales; family Bryobacteraceae; genus VFZP01. The sequence continues at coordinate 9,768 of JAYTKJ010000514.1, forward strand.
GGAGGGAAGCGGGGAACATGCGGATCCACGCAAAATCCATCAACTGGTCATATCGGAAGCGCGGCAACGTTGCGCGCACCCATATGTAAAGGAACAGGAGGAAGCCGGCCTTGGCCAGGAACCAGAACAACGGCACCAGGATGTCTTTGAGTATCGGCGCCATATGCGCCAAGCCGAATCCTATGAAGAGCACGCCAAAAACGGGGAGCGTGTAGCCATCCATTTTGATGCGCGGGTTCACCAGGCCGTGGTAGAGGCAGGCAATGCCGGAGAGGACGAACAACAGCACCGGCACATAGTCAGATCCATATTGCGAGGGGAACAACGGCACCCAGCCGCCGAGGAACAAGTGCGTGCCCAGGCAGCAGATGTTGACCATGTTGGCGTATTCGGCCATGAAGAAGGCGGCGAACTTCATGCTGGCGTACTCGGTGTGGAAGCCGGCGACGAGTTCGTTTTCCGCTTCCGGCAAGTCAAACGGGATGCGGTTGGTCTCAGCAAAAGCGCAAATCACAAAAATGATGAAGGAGAGAAAGACGAGCGGAGGAAATTGGAAGATGCCCCAGGCCGGAATGATGCCGAACATGAAGTGATTCTGCGACTCGGCGATTTCCCGCAGGCTGAGCGAGTTGTACATGAGCAGCGGCGTGGCGATGGCCAGAGCCATGGGCAATTCATAGCTGATCATCTGGGCCGAGGCGCGGAGGCCGCCGAGGAGCGCGTACTTGTTGTTAGAGGACCAACCGGCGAGCGCCACGCCGTAGACGCCGAGGCCGGACGCGGCCAGCAGCACCAGCACGCCGATGTTGAGATCGGTGAGCTGCATGTAGGTTTGGACACCGAGGACTTCGATTTTGGGGCCGAACGGAATGACCGCGATGCCAACTAAAGCGCAGGAGACCGAGAGGATCGGGGCCAGGAAGTAGTAGAACTTGTTGACATGCCCAGGGAGCAGGTCCTCTTTAGTGAGCAGCTTGATGGTATCGACCAGCGGCTGAAGCAAGCCATGGGGGCCGACGCGATTGGGCCCCACGCGCACTTGCACGTGGGCAATCACCTTACGCTCGATCCATTGCAGGTAGGCGAGCGCGGTGAGGAAAACGAAGGCCACCAGGCCCAACTTAATCAGACTTACTATATAGAAGTTCATTTTCCGTAGAGTTTACCGGGGGCTTCCATGACCGAATTGAGGAGCTTGGAATAACGCCCCAGTGAGCCGGAAGTAAAAAGAGTATCCTGCGCGGAGCGGATCAGTTCCGGCCGCGATTCAATAGACACCCGTCCGTTAAGCGGAGCGGTGGGGGCCGCGCCCCCGGTGGCGATCACAGGCAAGGGTACATTATAGCCACGGACATGGGCCCGGATCTCTTCAAAGATCTTGTCGGTTTGCGGAGGGCCGATTTTGAGGTTCATGGCGCGGGCGACAAGGCCGAGGATGTCAAGGTCAGTCTTCACGCCCATCACGCTGGGGCCTTTCTTGAGCTTCTGCACTTGGCCGGAGCCGTTGGTGACGGTCCCGGTCTTCTCATAAGAGGAAGCGGCGGGCAGGACGATGTCGGCGCGCTTGGCCGTTTCGGTGAGGAACATTTCCTGCACGACGATGAAGGCGTTGGCCGAAGCGAGGGCCGTGGTCTTGAGCGGATTGGAGCCGACCACCCAGAAGGCGGCCAGATCCGGCGCCGCGATCATTTCCGGCAGGCTCATGCCTTTGGTGGCAGCGGGTTTGAAGCCGGGGAGCAACTGAGGGTGCAGCCCGAGATCGATAGCGCCGCGCGAGTTGGAATAGTCAACCAGGCAGATGTACTTGACCTTGATGCCGAGCGAATCGCCGAACTCGACGAGTTGGCGGACCATCTCGCCCTTGATCACGTCGCCGAAGACGATGACGACTTCGCCGTGGGCCTTAAGGTCTTCGCTTAGCGAGCGCACCTGCGACAGCGTGGAATCAGGACCGGCGCGCAGTGCCTTTTTCGCCAGATCGGTTTCGCGCACCGGGCCGGGGGTGACAGTATAAACGGCGGCCTGGTGGTGACGCCAGTTGGCGCGAATCTGGAAGGCCAGGAACGGATGCTGCTGAGAAAGGTCGGAGCCAATCACCAGAACAGACTTGGCGGTATAGAGATCGTCCGAGGTTCCGAGAGCATCGGTCTTGCCGGCGAGGGCGTCGACGAGCGCTGCCACGTCTCCGGTGCGGTGATGATCGATGTGCGGTGTGCCCAGACCTTCGCGCGCGAACTTCTGGAGGTAGTAATTTTCTTCGTTCGTGGTGTGGTTGGAGCCCACCACGCCGATCTTGCCGCCGGCGGCTTTGATCTCGCCCATCTTGCGGGCCACTGCGGTGAGCGCGGCCCACCAGGAGACTTCCTGCAACTGGCCGTTGATGCGCATGAGCGGAGCCTGGAGCCGTTCAGGATGCGTCACGAAGTCAAACGCGTAGCGGCCCTTGACGCAGAGAAATTCGCCGTTGATGCCGGAGCGATCACGATTATTGCCGCGGATGATTTCGCCGTTGCGCACGCCCAGCGTGGTTTTGCAGCCATCCGAGCAGTGGGTGCAGATGGTGCCGACGTGATCCATCTCCCAAGGGCGGGTCTGATAACGATACGTGCCGCTGGTGAGCGCGCCCACCGGGCAGATATCAATGCAGGAGCCGCATTCGTCGCACTCGAGATGGTCGCCCATATTGGGCACGATCTCGGAATAGGCTCCGCGATTGGTGACGCCGAGGGCGCTAGCGCCCACGCCTTCGTCGCAGATGCGGACGCAGCGGTAACAGAGAATGCAGCGGGGCGCGTCAAAGTAGACCACCGGCGACCATTGCTTTTCGTCGACGTGATGCTTGACCTCGGTGTAACGGCTTTCGCCGGCGCCGTAGCGGAACACCATATCCTGAAGCTCGCACTCGCCGCCCTTGTCGCAGACAGGGCAATCGAGCGGATGATTGGTGAGCAGGAATTCCAGCATGCCCTTGCGGGCGCTGACCACTTGCGGGGACTCCGTGTGAACCACCATGCCTTCGGCGACAGGCAGCGTGCAGGCGGGCTGGAGCTTGGGGTTTTTCTCCACTTCCACCAGGCACATGCGGCAGGCGGCTTGCAGAGTGAGGCCTTCGTAGTAACAGAAGGCAGGGATGTTGATGCCGGCTTGTTTAGCGGCGTCGATGACCAGCGTTCCCGGCTTGGCCTGGAGCGAGTGCCCGTTGACTGTAAGCGTGACGAGATCGGCCATACGGTTGTTTTCCGGGTTCTCCTGCTAGCTGTGTAACTGAACCAGACTGGCGTCGATGCCCTGCACACTCTTGTGAGCGAGCTTGGCTTCGAATTCTTTTCGAAACTTCTTGACGATGGAAATTGTGGGGAGCGCGGCGGCGTCGCCGAGGGCGCAGAAGGTATGGCCCAACATGTTTTCGGCGAGTTCGCCCACCAGATCGATATCGTGCGCCGTGCCATCGCCGCCATCAAGACGAGTGAGCAGCTTCTTCAGCCACATGGTGCCTTCTCGACAAGGTATGCACCAGCCGCAGCTTTCGTGCTGATAGAAACGCATGATGCGGAGAGCGGCGCGGACCATGTCCGTGGTTTCATCCATAATGACGACGCCACCGGAACCGAGCATGGACTTGAGCTTGGCCATGGAATCGTAGTCCATGTTGGCTTCCCATGCTTCTTCGCCCGTGAGGACCGGGCAGGACGAGCCGCCGGGAATGAATGCCTTCAGCTTGCGTCCGCCCCGGATGCCGCCGCCCACATCTTCCAGCATCTTGCGAACGGGGAAGCCGAGCGGGAGTTCATAGACACCCGGCTTGTTGACGTGGCCGGTTAGGCAAGTCAACTTGGTTCCGCCCGCCTTGGGGATGCCGAGCGCCGCGTAAGCCGCGCCGCCCATTTCGAGAATATCGGGAACCGCAGCGAAGGTTTCGACGTTATTCAGAATCGTGGGACACTGGAACGCACCCGAGGTTGCCGGAAACGGCGGCTTAATGCGCGGATTGCCACGCTTGCCTTCGAGCGACTCCAATAGTGCCGACTCTTCGCCGCACTCGTAAGCGCCCGCGCCGGAGTGCGTGGTGAGATCGAAATCGAAATTCGTGCCCTTGATGTTCTTGCCGAGCCAACCGGCCTTATAAGCTTCGGCGAGGGCCTGATCCACGATGTCGATCAGGTAGCGATATTCGCCGCGAATGTAGATCCAGCCGCGGCGCGAATCGATGACGCGAGCCGCGATGAGGCAGCCTTCGATCAGCCGGTGCGGATCGTACTGCATGATGACGCGGTCTTTGCAAGTGCCAGGCTCGGACTCGTCAGCATTGACGACGATGTAGCGGGGCTTGACGCCAGTACGCGGAACAAAGCTCCATTTCAAGCCGGCAGGGAAGCCGGCGCCGCCGCGGCCGCGGAGGCTGGAGGCCTTGAGTTCCTCAATGATCGCTTCGGGCGTCATCGACATGGCCTTCATGAAATTCATGTAGCCGTTGGTAGCCAGGAACGTGTCGAGCGAGTGCGAGTTGGCAAGCCGGAAGCGCTTGCTGAGAAGGACGGTTTCGGCCGGATGCGGTTGGGGACTGAGCAGCTGTTCCATCTCGGTTATTGCGTCTTCCTCAGGCTGGCGATGATCTGGTCGAGCTTCTCGATGGTGATGTGGTGGTGGAAATCGTAGTTGGTCTGTACGGCGGGGGCCCAGGAGCAGGCGCCCATACATTCCACTTCTTCGAGCGAAATCAAACCGTCCGGAGTAACCTGATTGTGGCCGATGTGGAGAGTCTTGCAGGCATGTTCCCACAACTCTTCGCCGCCCACCAGGAGGCATGAAATATTGGTGCAGATCTGCAGATGCGTCTTGCCCATCTGCTTCTTGCGGAGCATGGTGTAGAAGCCGACGACTTCTTCCACTTCGAGCGTTGAAACGCCGCAGCGCGAGGCCACTTCCTCGGCCAGCTCTTTGCTGACGTGGCCCACTTCATCCTGGCAGTACATCAGCATCGGGATGACGGCGCCCTTCAGCCGGCCGGGCGGATAGTTTTGAACCAGGCCGGAAAGGCGCTGTTCCAGTTGCGGAGAAAATTTCATCGATCCGTATCTCCGAGCACAAAGTCCATGCTGCCGAGGGAGGAAATCGAGTCGGCCAGCATCCGGTTTTCAAGCATGGGCGAGAGCACCATCAAGTTGGCGAAACTGGGCGTGCGCATGTGAATACGGTAGGGCTTGGTCGTGCCATCGCTCACGATGTAGTAGCCCAGTTCACCGCGGGGCGCTTCGATCGCCTGGTAGACTTCACCAGCCGGCACGGCGAAACCTTCAGTGACGATTTTGAAGTGGTAGATGAGCGCTTCCATCTGCGTCTTCATCTTTTCGCGCTCCGGCAGCACCACATGCGGCGCGTCGGCCTGCCAAGCGCCTTCGGGCATGCCTTCCAGAGCCTGCTTCATGATCTTGCAGCTTTCACGCATTTCGGCGATACGCACCAAGTAGCGCGAATAAACGTCGCTTTCGGTGAAGGTGGGGACGTTGAAATCGAATTTCTCGTAGCTGGAGTAGGGCGCGTCCTTGCGAAGGTCGAGAGCGAGGCCGGCGGCGCGGATCATGGGGCCGGTAGCGCCCCAGTCCAGCAGATCTTCGAGCGACATCGTGCCGACGCCCTTTGTCCGGACGCCCCAGATGGGGTTGCCGGTCAAGAGGTTCTCGTAGAAATCGATACGCTCGGCCATCGTCTTCACGAATTTCGCGATGACCTTCTGCCAACCGCGCGGTGGCTCCAGCGCCAGCCCGCCAATGCGGAAATACGAAGTCATCATGCGCTGGCCTGAGAACATTTCGAAGATCTTCAGAACTTCTTCGCGCTCTTGCAGGCAATACATGAACATCGACATGGCGCCGATATCGAGGGCGTGCGTGCCGAGCCAGACCAGGTGGCTATTGATGCGAGTGAGTTCGGTGAGCATCACACGCGTCCATTGAGCGCGCGCGGGAACCTCGAGTTGTAGGAGTTTTTCAACGCCGAGGCAATAGCAAAGGTTGTTGGAAAGGTTGGCGAGGTAGTCGACGCGATCGGTAAGGGGCACCACCTGCTGCCAGGTGCGGACCTCGCACTGCTTTTCGATGCCGGTGTGAAGGTAACCGATATCGGGCTTCGCTGTAATAATGGTTTCGCCGTCGAGTTCGAGCAAAATGCGCAATACGCCGTGCGTCGACGGGTGCTGCGGACCCATGTTGAGGGTCATCAATTTGTGGTGTGGCGGGCGCTGATCGGCCTCCGCTTCGATTTCCGGCTCTAACGTAGCGCTGGCGCTGAGAACTTTGGACTCGCTCATATCGTTCCCCTATTCATTCGGATAGCTGTACTTGTAGCCATGCACGGGGTAATCTTTCCGCAACGGATGGCCTTCCCAGCCTTCGGGCATCAGGATACGGATCAGGTTCGGGTGATTGCGGAATTTGACGCCGAACAGATCGAACACTTCGCGTTCATACCAATCGGCCCCGCGCCAGACGCTGTAGACGGAATCGATTTCCGGGTTCTCGCCGCTGATTTTGCATTTCAGGCGCAGGCGCTCGTTGCGTTCGAGCGAATGCAACTGATAGACGATCTCGAACCGGGGTTCCAGAGGATACCAGTCCACGGCGGTGACGGCGCTGAGGCGGCCGAACGATTCGGCGTGCTTGAGGTACTCACAGACGGACACGATTTTCGAGGGATCGATGTAAAGCGTCAATTCGCCGAATTCGTAGATCCCTCCGGTGATGGCTGCGGGATCGTGAGCCTCCAGGGCGGCGGCTACCGGACGTTCTTTTACCTGTTCAGGAATCATTGGGTTGGGTTAGGGCTTCTCTTTCGCAATTTCGTCCGCGGACCAATCGAGCACACCCTTCTTCCAGATGTAAAAGAAACCGGCCAGCACCAAAAGTATGAAGATCAGCATTTCAAAAAAGCCAAAGATTTTCAGCTCGCGGTATACGACGACCCACGGGTAGAGGAAGATGGCCTCGATGTCGAAGAGGATGAACACCATCGCCACAAGGTAAAACTTGACGCTGAACCGTTCCCGGGCGCTGCCGGTGGGAGTGATGCCGCATTCATAGGGCATGTCCTTCACCCGGCCGCGAATTTTCTTGCCCAGAAGGAACGATCCGCCCACTAGTCCGGCAGCCACCGCAAGCGCGATGATCACCTGAACCAGGACGGGGAAATACAGC
>JAYTKJ010000515.1:0-14791 GCA_043730365.1 Acidobacteriota bacterium
CGGTCGGACGCCATCGCCTCTTCAAGCGCCTGCATCACCTTCTGGCGATTCTTGCGCTCTTCCATGTCGATGAAATCCACCACGATGATGCCACCCAGATCGCGCAGCCGGATCTGGCGCACCAGTTCCTTGACCGCCTCGACGTTGGTCTTGACGATCGTATCTTCCAGCCGGTTCGACTTGCCGACAAACTTACCCGTATTGATGTCGATCGCCACCAGCGCTTCAGTCTGATTGATGACAATGTAGCCGCCGGACTTGAGCCACACCTTGGGCTTCAACGCCTTCTCGAGCTCGGACGTGATATTGAAGGTGTCGAATATCGGCGCCTCGCGCGAGTACAGCTTCACTCGTGAGACCAGCGCGGGTTGGAAGAGTTCGAGGAAGCCGACAATCATCTCGTACATCTCTTCGTTGTCGGTCCAAATGGCTTTGTACTGATCGTTCACCTGATCGCGCAGCGTGCGCGAAACCAGTTCAAGATCGGAATGCAGCAAGCAGGGAGACCGCCGCTTTTCGGCCTTCTTGCGGATATCGAGCCACTGGTTGTACAGGTTGCTCATATCGGCCGCAATGTCCGGCTCAGGCTTACCTTCGCCGGCGGTACGCACGATAAAGCCGCCCACCATACCCTGGCTGTTGGTCTGCACGATCCGCTTCAGTCGCTGGCGCTCGGCGTCGTCGCCCAGCTTGCGCGACACGCCATGGTGATCGGCCGTCGGCATGAAAACCACGTACCGGCCGGGCATGGCCACATGCGAGGTGATGCGCGCGCCTTTGGTGCCGAGTGGCTCCTTATAGATCTGAACAATGATCTCCTGGCCTTCTTTCAGCAGGTCGCTGATCGACGGGACCGGAGGACGTTCACGGTCGCGCGGGCGATCGCGGTCATTGCGTTCGCGCTGCTCCAGACGTGGGCCCACTGGGGACGGCGGTTGACCTTCCCGGGCCTCCACCGTGGCAGGCGCGCCTTCGGTTCGCGGCACCGAGTCATACCGCTCGCCCCCGCCGCTGCGGCTTCCACCACCACCACTTCCACCACCACCGTTGCGCCCACCGCGACGCCGGCCACGGTCGCGCCGCTGCACGAAACGTGCGTTCGGCTGATCCTGGCGCACTCCGGCTTGACTGGACTCCTGCTCACCGCCGCCGGTGCCGCCGCCAGCTATCGCAGCCTCGGCCGCCGCCTGCATGGCATCGACTTCGTCTTCGACCTCAGCCTCGGCTCCGCCCTCTTCTTCACTATCTTCCAAATCGGCAGCCTCTTCCGCTGCCTCCGCCTCCACATCGAGAGCCGCCACATGCGTTTCGATATGTTCAGCCACCAGCTCGCGGACTTCATCCTCTTCGGCGGCTGCCGGTTCGGCCACGGGCTTGTCCTCGACGACCGCCACCGGCTCCGGCACCACAACCGGCGCCTCAAACACCGGGACAACCGCCGGAACCACATGCGCCGGTATCGGCAAAACCGGGGGTGCCGATACGGGCCTCATGGCCGCCCGTGCCTCGATTGCTTGTCTAACCGGCCCACTGGCGCTGGGGCGATACTTGGCGATCGATTCGCCGGGCAGCACCAAAGGTTCCAATTCTTCGGGGCTGCTGCTTAGACTGCTGACACTACTGAAGAGGCTGCCACTGCGGGCCACGAAATCGGGCCGCGCCATCGGCTCGGCCTGCTGCTGCTCGGGGGCCTCGCTCGAAGAATCTACCGTATCGTCGTCGTTATCGTCGGACTCGCCATCCGTCGGAGAAGCGAATTTCGAATCCGGCATGCCCGCGCCGCCACCGGGACCCCGCCCGCCACGCCGCCGCCGGCGCCGGCCTCGCCCCCGCCGGTCTTGATCGCTCTCTTGTCCCGGTTGCCCTTGCGGCCGCTCTCCGCCAGCCGCTATGCCAGTTTCCCCGCTGACAGGCGTTACCGCATCGATTGTCATCGGCGAAGGAGCTACCGCGTCACCCGCGCCAGCCATCGGCGCCGGTGTGACAGGCAGCATAGCAGGCCTCGGTGGACGATCGCCGCGATCTCCGCCCCGATTGCCACCCCGGTCCCGGTCACCACGCCGTCCGCCGCCGCCGCGTTGATCATTGCCGCCGCCGCGAGCGTCTCGATCACCGCTGCGAACTTCACCGCCCCGCGCCTCTACGCCGCCAGAGGCAGGCACCGCATCGCCGGGCGCCACACGCTCGTAGTCTTCCCCCGTCTGCTCCAGAAAATCGGAAACATAGAGGAAAGCGTCCCGCTCCAGCCCGAGTTCGACAAAGGCTGACTGCATGCCAGGTAGCACGCGCGTCACGCGCCCTTTGTGAATGCTCCCTACGAGGGAATATTCATTGGAACGTTGAAAAAATATTTCAACAAGTTGGTCGTCTTCAAGAAGAGCAACCTTGGTCTCGTGGCGATTGGATGAAATCACCAATTCTTTGGTCATCGGGAATCTCCGCTTCTGAAGCGGGGCAGCGATGAGGAGAGATCGACAAAAAGTTCGCGGCAGCCGCGGAGACACCAAGCGGTTCTCCGGCGGGGCGCCGCGCGAAATTCTCCGCGGCGTGGGCCGCGGCTGGCAACGCACAGATCGAGGGGAGGCGCGCAGCAAGCGCGCTTTGGCACCAATCGGCTTGTCGGGAAGTGGTCATATCGGAGAGACCGTTACCTTCCTCCAGTTTCCTCTTCATTCGATCACCGCCAGAGGCCGCGAAACAATCTCTTGTCGCGAACCGCTTCTGGGGGCGGGCTCCTCAGCCGAGCCGCTTCGTTATTTTTCTGATCTTAACCCAAGCGAACGCGCCCTTGGCGCGTCCGGTTTAACTGATAAACCGCCGAAGCCGGACGTTATTCACCAGCCCCAGCAACATGAAAGTCGTCAAAGTACTCGAACCACCTGCGCTCATGAACGGCAGCGGGATCCCGGTCACCGGCATCATTCCGGCTACCATCCCCACGTTCACTAGCAAGTGAAATAATAACAACGCTGCCACACCCATACAAATATACATCCCGGCCCGGTCAGGCGCGGACTGTGCAGTCTGCAGGATCTGCAGCAGCAGCAACATATATAATCCTAGCGCGAAAACAACTCCGACGTAGCCCTGCTCCTCGCTGTAGGTGGCGAAGATGAAATCGGCATGCGAAACCGGCAGGAACTTTAGTCGCGTCTGGCTGCCGCGCGTCACCCCCCGACCCCACATTTGGCCAGACCCAATGGCGATCTGCGACTGGATCACCTGATACCCTCGTCCCTTCCGGTCAGACTCTGGATCGAGAAAGGCGAGCACTCGCTTCTTCTGATACTCCTTCAACAGAAACTCGTATGACACCAGCGGCGCCACCACGCCGATCAGCGCCAGCACCGCCACGTGCCGGGGCCGCATTCCGGCCACAAACACGCCCACAGCCACAATCGGCAGATACGTGAGTGCCGTGCCCAGATCCGGTTGCAGCGCAATCAAAAGGCACGGCAGGGCCACGAGTCCAGTCAGCTTGGCAATGTCCCAGCCGTCCAATTGTTTTCGCCGCAAGCCTGTTAAGTACCGGGCCACTAGCAAGACGATGACCACTTTGGCGAACTCAGACACTTGAAACGAAAATCCGAAAATCGGGATCCAGCGACGCGATCCGCCTAACTTGGTGCCGACCGCGGCCGCCGCCAGCAACGCCAACACCGACAACGCGTAGAGCCAAGGCACCTGGCCAAGCAGCGTGTGGTAGTCCACAGTGCAGATTAGCCACATCAGGATCAGCCCAGCGATGACATACAGAATCTGCCGCCACCATACGTTCATGAACTTGGTCTCATGTGTGGCGCTAAAAATCTGCAGCACGCCCAACGCACACAGCGCTAGCGCAATCAGGATCAACAGCCAGTCCAGTTCACGCAAGGACCGAAAATCGGTAATGCTCACGGGCGCGCGCCCCCGTCGCCGGTCAACCACATCGCCAGAAACGGCTCGTCCTTGCCGCGCGAACCCGGCTTCTTCTTGTCGAAATAGGCTTTGATGACATCACGCACAATAGGCGCCGCGCGATCTCCGTGAGCGCCACCCTCGTACAGCGCCACCACCACAATCTCGGGCTTCTCCCGCGGAGCCAGCCCAACAAACCAGGCATTGTCCACCACCGGCTCGATATCCGCACCCCGGCGGATCGCCTCGCGCCGTGCCTGCGCCAACTTGTTGGATACCAATTGCGCCGTACCGGTCTTGCCACACATTTCCACGTTCGGCAACTGCGCATTGGTCGCAGTCCCTCCGGGCAAGTTCACCACGGCGGACATGCCAGTCAAAATGCGAGCCACGTTGGCCGGATCCAACTTGAAACGGCGCGGCTCTTTCGGCGTCAAAGCCGCTTCACCTAGCACCTCCCGCAAAATGCGAGGCTGATACCATTCGCCACCCAGCGCCAACCCGCCGATGGCGTGAGCCAGTTGCAGCGGCGTCACCGTCAGCGCCCCCTGTCCAATCGCCACCGAGATCGTCTCGCCGGCAAACCAGCGCTTGCGCGAGGTCCGGATTTTCCAGCGGGTCGAAGGCACCAGGCCCTCAGCTTCCGATGGCAGGTCAATCCCTGTCCGATGCCCCAACCCCGCCATGGAGGCATATTCGGCAATCCGATCTACCCGGAGCCGGTCGCCCAACTCATAGAAAAATACGTCGCAACTGGCTTGAATTGCACGCGTGAAGCCCACTTCCCCATGCGTCGAATGACACTTGCGGAACGTGCCGTAGTAACTTCCACCGCCGCGGCAGAAGGCCTTGGAATCTTCGGTAATCACACCCGTCTCGAGGCCCGCCAGCGCCATAATCGGCTTGAACGTGGAACCGGGCGCCAGGGCCGCCTGAATGGCCCGGTTGTACATCGGGTTGTCGGGATTGGACCGGATTTCATCCCACTCTTTGCGCCGGATCCGTCCGGCGAACTTGTTCGGATCGTACGATGGACCCGACACCATCGCCAGCACTTCCCCCGAGCGCGGATCCAGCGCCACCACGGCGCCGCGCCGCTCGCGCAGAGCCAACTCGGCCACGGCCTGCAAATCCAAATCGATCGTCAGTTGGATGCTGCGCCCCGCTACCGGCTCAATTTTGTCGATCAATTCCTGCTCGTTGCCCAGGTGATCCACCATCACGCGCCGCTCGCCGTCGATGCCCATGAGTTGATCGTTGAACTGCCGCTCCAGGCCCGCCTTGCCGATCACGTCGCCTTGTTTGTAGCGCGCAAATTCGGCGGAATCCAACTCGTACTCGCTTACCTCGCCCGTGTAGCCAAGGATGTGCGCGCTGAAACCGTCGCGCGGATAGGCACGCCGGTGATCCTGGGCAACCTCCATCGCCGGAATCAGGTCGCGCCCTTTGTGCGCCTCCACAAAGGCGAGTTCCGACTGCGTTAACTGCTCTTTGATGGTGATCGGAGTGCTACGGGCACGGGACTTTGAAAACCTCCGCAGCCGCTCCGTCACTTCGTCGTAATCCAGATGCAACGCCGTGCTGATGCTCTTCAGCTGCTCCGCGTCGAGGCCCTCGCGCCCCAGCATCAGACTGAAGGTGGAATTGTTATCGACAATCACCCGGCCTTGCCGGTCCAGGATCTTCCCACGTGGCGCGAGCAGCGGATAGGAGCGGATGCGGTTGCGCTCGGACAGCCCCGAGAAGTAGTCACCCCGTGTCACCTGCAAATTCCAGTAGCCTACCGCCAGATACAACACGACCACGACGCTTAAGTACTGAAAAAGCAGGATCCGCCCGGCCGCGAACGCCGGGTCGTCCCGCAGCACCTGGAACGCTTCGGATTCTTTGTCTTTCTCGCGGTCTGGAGAGGAAGGATAGACAGGCATGACAATCGGGCTCCTTTAGTTTAGAGCTTGTCCAGCGCCGCAAACAACGGCACTGCCACCAGCGCGTTCAGCACCGACATCACCACCGTCTGGATGGGGTCCAGCGCCAGCTTCTGTGACAGCAGCGCGGTGGCCAAGGCCCAATACAGAAACTGATGAAAAAAGAAGAAGACGAAGCCCGCCAGAAACCGAATCACCAGATTGTCCACATCCACTCGCTGGCTCAGGCTCCCGGCCAGATATCCTACCAGGCTCTTGGAGATGCCGAACAAACCAATCGGGTTGTGCGAAAACGCGTCCTGCGCCAGACCGATGGCACACCCAGCCAGCAAACCGGGAATTGGCTCCCGGCGTGTCAGCGCATAGTAGACCGTCACCAGCAGCGGCGCTTCAAGAAAGGCCAGGTAGCCGATAAACATGGGCGTGTACACCTGGAACAAAATCGCCAAGATCGGAATTGGCAGCCAAAGCAGACTCCGGAAGCGCCAGGCGCGCGGGCGGCGGCGGGCTCCCATCACCTGATCGGAGTAGTCACTCATGGTGATTGCTTCCCCGGCACGGGGGCTGGCGGCACTGTCGCCACGGCCGCGGGAGGCGGAGGAGGAGTGATCGCGAAATTCGGCACCGGGCCGGCTCCAATCCTATGGCCTTGCGCCTTGCCGATCCGCTCGTACTTGTTTAGAATCTGATCGGCGTCGATTGGCAGTTGCTTACCGCCGCCCGCCGTCGAATTGCCTGGATCGGCTGCACCGGCCGGAGGCGTCATCTGAGACATTGGCTCGGATGGGTCATTGATAGCCGGAAAGGAGGGCGGCACTCCCTGATGCACGCCTTCGAGCATCACCAACACGCTTTCCAGGCCCCGTTGCAGCCCCGCCGGCTCCACGAAAATCTCCTTGAAAATCCCTCGTCCACGCCGCGCCACTTTTACCGGGCCTACCGGCAATCCCTTGGGAAAAATCCAGTCGTCGCCCGAGGTGTAGAAGATCTCGCCCGGCTCCAGCTTGTCTTCATTCTGCACGTAGTCCACCAGTACTGACGCGTGACCCTGGCCCTTCATCACCCCACGGACGCGGCCCTTCTCGGAGATCACGCCCGCCGCAAAGTTGGTATCCGTCACCAACATGACCTGCGATCCAGTGGGCTGCGCCGTCGTAACGCGCCCGGCAATCCCGTCCGGCGTGATCACGGCCATTCCTTTTCGCACTCCGTCGCGCGAGCCCCGATCCAGAAACATGACATGCGATCCGGGAGCCGTGCTGGTGCCCATGACACGCGCGGCCAACAACCGATGTGGACTCGTCGCCTGAAACATCGCCAGCGCGCGCGCCCGGTCCGCCGTAGCCAACTCGTTCTTGAGAAACTGGTTTTCCAGTTTAAACGTGTCCAGCTCGGCTTTCAACCGCCCGTTCTCACTCTGCGCGCTCACCAGCCACGCGTAGCGCTCCACTAAGCCGATGGTATTGTTGCGCGCGAAATCCAGCATGCGCGCCACCGGCATAAAGCCCGACATCGCCCACACTCGTATCGGTGTAAGTTCCTCGTGCCTCTTCACCTGATAGGCCAACAGAAGGAATTGTGCTCCTAGAACCAAGACCAGTACCGTGATGTTGCGATACCGGCTGATGGCGTAGTCCATGCGATGGCGGCCCTTTTTGGCTCCGGCGCGTCTTGCCCCGGCTCGTTACTCGATCCGGATTCGCCGGAGGAGTTTGAAATCGGTCAACATCTTGCCCGTACCCAAGACTACGCTGGCCAAAGGCTCTTCGGCAATCGACACGGGCAGGCCGGTCTCCTCGCGAATCCGCTTGTCCAGGTTCTTGAGTAGCGCACCGCCCCCCGTCAGCACAATGCCGCGATCGCTGATATCGGCGCTCAACTCCGGCGGGGTCCGCTCCAACGCCACCCGGATCGCGTTCACAATCGTCGACACGCACTCGGCGATCGCCTCCCGGATTTCGCTGTCGTCCACCGTAATGGTCTTTGGCACACCCTCGATCAGGTTGCGGCCTTTGATCTCCATCGTCAGCGGCTTGTCCAGCGGATACGCGGAGCCAATCTGCATCTTGATGTGTTCGGCCGTCCGTTCGCCGATCAGCAGGTTGTACTTGCGCTTCAGGTACTGGATGATCGCTTCGTCAATCTCGTTACCCGCCACCCTTACCGACCGCGAATAGACAATACCGGACAGCGAGATCACCGCCACGTCCGTCGTCCCGCCGCCTATATCCACCACCATGTTACCGGACGGTTCGGTAATCGGCAGTCCGGCGCCGATCGCCGCCACCATCGCCTGTTCCACCAGAAACACTTCGCTCGCCTTGGCGCGGAATGCCGAATCCATAACGGCCCGTTTCTCTACTTGCGTGATTTCGCTCGGCACCCCGATCACGATGCGCGGGTGCACCAGCAACTTCCGGCCATGCGCCTTGTGGATGAAGTGATTGAGCATGCGCTCGGTCACTTTGAAGTCTGCGATTACGCCGTCTCGCATGGGCCGGATGGCGACGATGTTGCCCGGCGTGCGGCCCACCATCTCCTTGGCCTCCTTGCCAACGGCCTCGACATCGCCATTCGTTTTGTTTATGGCGACAATCGAAGGCTCGTTAACGACGATACCGCGGCCTCTGGCGTAGACGAGCGTGTTCGCTGTCCCCAGGTCGATCGCCAGATCGGAAGAAAAGAGGCTGAATATGGACCGGAAATTCATCAATGACCATTCACCATCAAAAGAGAGTTCGACAGACCAATATGAATTGGTGGCACGCTACAGGTCGTCCTGTTCTTGCGATCTGTCTGTGGAGGGGCCAGAGCAGTCCTAAATTAAGGTAGCACAGCCCCCAGGATGGGGCAAGGCAGCAGCCCACGATGTCACAATGGAGAGCGATGCGCGTCTCCCGCCGGTCCCTTCTCGGCTCGCTCTCCCGGACCGCCGCAATATTCTCGTTCGATCAACTTGTCACCGGCCAAGGCGTAGGCGTCTCGTTTATCAACGTGGCGCGCGAGGCGGGACTCAAGACCAAGACAATTTACGGCAGCGAGAACCGCAACAAGTACTTGATCGAAACGACGGGCTGCGGGGCCGCGTTCTTCGACTACGATCACGATGGCTGGCTCGACATCTTTCTGGTCAACGGCAGCCGGTTCGAGACTAAATGGACCGCCGCGGCGCCGGCGCCGGTCAGCCGCCTGTACAAGAACAACCGCGACGGCACGTTCACCGACGTTACTCTGGCCGCTGGCATAGCGCGAACGGGCTGGGGGAGCGGCTGCTGCGTCGGCGATTTCGACAACGACGGCTTCGATGATTTGTTCGTGACCTATTGGGGCGACTGCTCACTGTGGAAGAACCTCGGGAACGGGAAGTTCGTCGATGTCGCCGCCAAAGCCGGCGTCACCACCCGGACCAGCACCGGTCTCAAACGCCACAACACCGGCTGCGCTTTCGTCGACTACAACAAAGACGGACACCTGGATTTGTTCGTTGCCAACTACATCGATTTCGACCCCAAGACAGCGCCCCTGCCCGAATCGGGCCCCTGTAAATACCAGGGCATTCTGGTGGCGTGCGGGCCGCCGGGATTGCCAGGCGGGAAGAACATCCTGTTTCGCAATAACGGTGACGGCACCTTCAGCGACGTCTCGGAAGCCGCCGGGATCCTGAAGACGGAAGGCACGTATGGCTTGGGCGTCATTGTCTCGGACTTCGACAACGATGGGTGGCCCGATATTTACGTGGCCAATGATTCCACATCCTCGGCTCTGTACAAGAACAACCACGACGGCACGTTTCGCGAGATTGCCATTGAGGCTGGGGTCGCGTTTTCGGCTGACGGCAAACCTCAGGCCGGCATGGGCGTCAGCGTGGCAGACTACAACTGCGATGGCAACTTCGATATCGTAAAGACCAACTTCGCCGGCGATACCACCAGTCTTTACCGGAACGATGGCAGCGGCGTTTTTGAGGACCAAACTTTCCAGGCGGGCCTGGGACGCGTGACACGCTTCCTGGGCTGGGGCGCTTCGTTTATCGACTTTGACAACGACGGCTGGCCAGATCTGGTGCTTTGCAATGGCCACGTGTTTCCAGAAGTGGGCGAGAGCGCGCGGGAGTCGGGTTACCGGCAGCGGAAGGTGGCCTATCGCAACTTGCGCAATGGGCGATTTGCCGAAGTCTCGGATCAACTCGGGCCGGGGATTGCGGAAAAGGTGACGGGGCGCGGCATGGCCGTCGGCGACTTTGACAATGATGGCGACTTGGATCTGTTGGTGAATTGCATCAACGATGTGCCCCAGTTGCTGCGGTGCGACTCTTCCCTGCGCCACAACTGGCTGAAAGTGAAAACGGTAGGCGTCAAATCCAATCGCACCGGCATTGGGGCCCGGATCTATTGCTCAACCGGCGCGCACCGGCAGATGGACGAAGTGCGCAGCGGGGGCAGCTATCTATCCCAAAGTGACCTGCGCGTGCACTTCGGGTTGGGCGCGGCCGAAGCCGCCGACCTGGAAATTCATTGGCCCAGCGGAGTGATTGACAAACTGATGGGCGTCAAGGCGAATCAGGTGCTTATCGCCGTGGAAGGGAAGAGCTCGTAGCCGGGCCCATTGAGCGGAGCCGTTCGGCCTGCGATGCCTCGATCTTCTTTTTCACCTCAGCGGCCTGGGCGAAAAGCCTCTTCGCGGCTTCGCGGTCCCCCTGCAGTTGCCTGATTTGCGCCAGCGTGTTGTAGGGGCCCGGCGTATCCGGATTGAGACGAATCGCTTCTTCCAGGGCCTGAGCAGCCTCTGTCAGTTCGCCTTTTTGCTTGAGCCCCGTGCCCAGCATATAGTGAGCTTCGGCGTAGCCCGGCCGCTTGGCGACGGCGGCGCGCATGGCCGTAGTTGTCTCTTCGATGTCGCCATTCTGCCAGCACGCGATGCCCAGTGTGTAGTGGGCCTCCACCATTTCCGGATCGAGGCGGAGGGCTTCGCGGAACGCTATTTTCGCCGCCTCGAGCTGATCCTTCTGTTTCAACGCCAGCCCAAGATCGTAGTGGATCACTGCTTGATCGGGATACTGCGCCGCCAAACGCTGGAAATGTGTCAGAGCCGCATCATAGTCCCCCATTTGCAACTGTGTGTAACCGACGTTGATTTGCGCGATGCGATTGGAGGGGTCCCGGTTGAGGATCGCCTGGAACTGCGCCAGGCCTTGTTGGGCCATGCCGAGATCGACAAGTATGAAGCCGAGGTTGTTGCGATATTCGCTTTCGGCGGGCTTCAATTGCACCGCCCTCTGATAGGCGTCGCGGGCGGCCTTCAGTTGGTTCGTGCGTTGCTCCAGCCGACCGATGAGATTCCAGAGATCGGCGCGAGTAGGTGCGGTAGCGGAGCCGGCTTTGGCTTCAGCGAGAGCATTGGCGTCGTCACCCGTTTCCGTCAGCATCGTCGCCAGACGGAAGCGGTACTCAGCGTTGCGCGGATCGGCCTTCACCGCTTCGCGTAGCGAGGCCATCGCACGGGCGGCATCCTTACGAAGCCATCGTGCAACGCCTAAATGATAATGGGCAGGGGCGTAGTGCGGGTTCAATCCGATGGCCCGCTCGAACTCGGTAATAGCTTCGGCCTGACGCCCCTGCACCGCCAGCAGAAACCCGATTTCGTCCCGCAGATCGGCGGCGTTAGGCTCTATGGCAGCGGCGCGTTCAAAAGCCGCGAGAGCGCCAGCGGCGTCCCCTTTGGTTTTGAGCGTGTTACCCTGTGCGCGGTGCCCGGCGGCTGGCGGTTGGGCGGCGAGAATCCCCGCCGCCCCCAACGCCACCACCAGCAGTTTCACGCTTCCATGTTAGAACGCGTACTTCAACGCCATCTGCCACTGCCGCGGCACGTAGCTGGCGAACGCTCCAAAGATGCGGGCCGCCTGCCCCGGACAATCCACGCAGGTGTTCGGATTGGCCAAGTTGGTGTGGTTGGTGAAGTTGAACGCCTCGGCGCGGAACTGGATCGTGTGACCCTCCCGGATACGGATGGTCTTAAAGAACGACATATCCAGCTGACCGAAGTTCGGACCCACGATCGCGTTGCGGCCCACCGTACCGAATTTCGCGCGCTGCGGACGCTGCCACGGGCCGTCGGTCTGGCCGTTGGCCGTCAACGGCACGCTGGAGGTCTTGAACCATCCGAACTGGTCGGGCTTGGAGACCGAGAAATCACCCACCACATCCGGCCGGCACCAACCCGTATCCCGGTCGGAGTTGCAATCGCGATAGCTGGGCGTGAAGGGCTGACCTGCCATGTAAGTCCAAGTGCCATTCAACTGCCAGCCGCCCAGCAGGAACTCCATCGCCTTGGGGGCGTTGGACATATACTTGCGGCCCTTGCCGAAAGGCGCTTCATAGAGCGAAGCGAAGAAGAAAACGTGACGACGGTTGTTGCTGGAGACGCCGCGCGCCAGCTTGGCGTCGCGCGGATAGTAGGTGGCATCGTAGTCGATGTTCTTGGACCACGTGTAGTGCGACATCACATTGAAGCCGCCGGCGAAGCGCTTGTCGAACTTCATCTGCAGCGAGTGGTAGTTATTGCTGGCGTCAGAGCCGTAGTAGCGAAGGTTCTGCGACCAGCCAAACAAATTGAAGAAGGGCTTGCGCTGGTTGGTGGTCAGCGTCCCAAAGCCATTGATGTCGGCCTGGTTGGGATCGTAGTCGCCACCGACACCGGCAAATACGTGCGTGCCCTTGGTGCCGACGTAGGCTAGATCGAATGACGACGTCGCATTGATCTGCCGCTGGATGCTGAAGTTCCAGGCATCCACCGTGGGGAATCGAATCGGGTTCGAAATGGCAAAGGCCGTCACGCCGTTCGGAAGGATGTTCTTGCCGTTCGGCCCTTTGCGCTGGGCAGCGAGAATGGCGGCTGGATCGAGGGCTTCCGGGCCTCTGGCCAGCGAGAAGACCGCGTCAAAATTGTTGGCGGGCTGCACAGACTGGATACCCAGCACCGGCAAATTCTGCGTGACGTTGTGACCGAAGATCGAACCGAAGACGCCCAGATTGAATCCCCGGCCGTAGCCGGTGCGGATGACCGTCTTCGAATTCAACTGATAGGCCAATCCAAGGCGCGGTGCGAAAAGCTTGTTGGACGTCTTGACGTTGAGATCGAGCCCCACGCCGTCCTTGCCTGCCACGGAAACTTCACCGGTCGAGAGGCTGACGAAGCCTCCGTTGCCCGCCCCATTCACATACTGCGGACGGTAGTTCTCCCACCGGATGCCGTAATTGACCGTCAGCTTATTGGTCACCCGCCATTGATCCTGCACGAAGAAGAACAGCCGGTTCTGCGTTTCGCGCGCATCGAGTGAGTTCGACACATATCGCTCAAACCGCGAGACATCGCCCATGAGGAAAGACGCGAGGCCCGATCCGCCGCCGCTCGGCCCCTGCGTCCGGGCCGCGTCAAAGTTTAATTCGCCCGAGCGATGCCGGTCACTGGGCACGCGGAGATTGTGCGCGCGCCGGATATCGGCCCCAAACTTGATTGTGTGATTGCGCAGGATCTTCGTCCAGTTGTTGACGAACTGATACTGATTTTCATCCTGGATCAGTGCGCAGTTGCACCCGTTCACGCCCAGGGCGTAGCCGAACCTAAAGAGGTTGCTGCCATAGCCGTTGATAAAAAACGCGGGCATACCCGAGTTGAAATTGTTGTCGACGTTCAAGCCCGGAATGCCGGCGTCCTTGGCGGGCGAGGTCCCGATGCCATTCGGTTGGCCGAAGACGTGATATCGCATGTAGCCGAAACGGAAATCGGTGAGCAGCGTAGGGTTGATATTGAAATCGAACCCGGCCGCCAGGGAGTGATTGCGCGAATCCGAAGCGCCCGCGTAGGCGTTGGTCGAGCCGGAGGCGTCCAGACCCGGGCCACCAGCGACCAGACCAAACGAACCTGGCGCCACCATGCCAAAATCCGCCATCGAGTAACGGCCGAAAATGTGGATCCGGTCCGTGGTGTAATGATCCACGCGGACGTTGAAGGCATCGTCATTGAAGCGCACGCCGCCGGAAGAAGCGAAGTTGGGTTGATCGAGCGCCGCGCTCGTATTCGCGGACGGAATCAGTTTTAGCAGGTTCCGGGTCTGGGCCGACAAACGGTCGGCAGGAATGCGATTGCCGGGGAACTGGGTCCGGCTCGCCGGGGGGCCGGACAGCGGATCGAAGATATTGACGCCCGTCGCGCTCAGGTCGCCGTTACGTTCGAGCTCCGAGGGCACGCGGAGCAATGCGCCTCCCCCAGTGTTGCGGCGGGTGCCTTGATAGTCGCCAAAGTAAAAGAGCTTGTTCTTCATCACCGGGCCGCCGATCGACGCGCCGAATTGGTTCCATTGCGTTAGCGGAATCAGGCGACCGTTCGAGTTCGGAATCGGCTTCGATTGCGTGAAGGGGTTGCGGGCGATCATGTGATCGTTGCGCAGAAATTCGAACACCGAGCCGTGAATCCGATTGGTGCCGGACTTGGTTTGCGCACTCACCACGCCGGCGCTGGCTACGCCAAATTCCGCGTCGTAGTTGGCTGTGGTGATCTTTGCCTCGGTAACCGATTCCAGCGTCGGGTTGATCACGATCCAGCCAAGCACCGCGTCGTGATTGTCCGTACCGTCGAGCAGGTGCGAGGTGCCGGCAAAACTCTGACCGTTGACCAGCATCCTATACGAACCTTGCGGATTCTCGGCAGACGCGGCCGTCAAACTCGTGGGGAATGCCACCACCCCCGGCGTCATCAATTGAAAATTCGTGAAGCGCCGATTGAGCACCGGCAACTCGGTTACCGTCCGCTCAGTGTAAGTGGCAGCCACATCGCTGCGCTCAGTTTTCAGAATGCCGGCTTCCGACGTCACCTCCACGGTCTGGCTCATCTCACCAACCTGGAGCCGGACGTCCACTCGAAGTTCGGTGTCAACCGAGACCGGGATATTTTCCTGCACGTAGGCT
>JAYTKJ010000516.1:0-20774 GCA_043730365.1 Acidobacteriota bacterium
GGGACAGATCTAGTGCTATCGGAAACGAGGCTCCATGCCAAACCGCTTCTGACAGAACTATGCCTATCTATGTGGTTCTATTTATGGGCCACGGCTTAGACCCGATTAGCAGACGATTCTGTAAGGCGCTGCCGCAGGCCAGTACCGCGCTAGACTTTTACCAATGCGCTATTTGCAGCCTGTTCTCTGGACCAAGGGCACGCTCCTCAGCCCTCAGCATCTCCAGATGCAGGATCGCTTCCTCGAAGACTCGTTGCAATTTCGCCTCGAAACTCTCTCCTATTGCGCCTGGGGATTTCGCGAATTGAAAGTGGACCGCGATACGCTGGCCGCCGGTCAGTTCAGCATTGCCGCCGCTGACGGCATCTTCCCGGACGGGCTGCTGTTCGATCTTCCTGGCGCAGATCCTGCACCGCCGCCGCGCCCCCTTGCCGATCATTTCACCGGCGACACCGAATGCCTTGACGTCTTCTTGGCCGTTCCCAACTATCGCGACAAAGGCACCAACGTTTCGGCTTTGGGTGGCGCCGGCGAAACTCGCTACCAGGCCGAGGTCGCCATGGTTCGCGACGAAGCCCGCAGCGCTCCCGACAAGCCAGTGCAGGTGGCGCGCAAGAACCTGCGGTTCCTTTTTGAAGGCGAGAACCGCCAAGGTTACTCCTGCTTGCGCGTGGCTCGCGTGCGCAAGGGCGCGGCCGGCGACCTGCAACTGGATCGCAACCTGGTGCCTCCGCTCCTGGACTTTCGCAGTGACGAATTTCTGACCATGATTGCGCGGCGGCTGGTCGAATCGCTGGGCGCGCGCAGCACCGAACTTTCTTCCACGCGCCGCCACAAAAATCAGAGCCTGGCCGACTTCACCTCGGCCGACACTGCCAGCTTCTGGCTGCTCTACACGATCAACTCCCACTTCCCGCGCCTGCGCCATTTGTTTGAGGTCAAGGGCGGGCATCCCGAAGAGTTGTACCGCGAAATGTTGGAGCTGGCGGGCGCACTCACCACGTTTTCCCAGGACCTGCATCCGCGCGATCTGCCCGTCTACGATCACGAAAATCTGGCCGGCTGCTTCCGCGAATTGGACGACAAGCTCAGCCTGCTGCTGGAGACCGTGGTGCCCAAGGCGTACGTTTCGCTGGCGCTCAAGCAGGTACGGCCGTCGATTTACGCCGCCGCGCTCGCCGACGAACGGTTCTTCACCAACACGCGCATGTATCTGGCTATTCGCGCCGACATGGACCACGGCGAACTCATCGCCCGCGCGCCGTCGCTGGTCAAGATCGCTTCCTCAAATCAAGTGGATGTGTTGGTGCGTCAGGCCGTGACCGGACTCGGTATGACCCATACCGTGCGCCCGCCGAGTACGCTGCCGGTCAAGCTGCACTTTGAGTACTTCCACCTGCAAATGGAAGGACCCTATTGGGAATCCATCATGCGCACGCGAAACATGGCCGCCTATGTGCCGAACGATTTTCCCGGCGCCGAGTTGGAGTTGATCGTTCTGCTGCCGCAAGCCCGCTGAGCAGCCGCCGCGACGCTCACTTTTTCAGGAGCACGTACACGATCGCCAGCACGGCGATCGTGGCCAGGCAGGACAGC
Organism: Acidobacteriota bacterium; assembly: GCA_043730365.1. Taxonomy (GTDB): domain Bacteria; phylum Acidobacteriota; class Terriglobia; order Bryobacterales; family Bryobacteraceae; genus VFZP01. The sequence goes on from JAYTKJ010000516.1 coordinate 1,597, forward strand.
AGCGCAATGAGGAGAGGTGGAATCCCTGCGCCGGCGGTGCTGCTGCCCGCTCCACCGGCGGCCGGCATCTTGGTATCCAGACTAGGGGCAGTCATTGAAGGCGCCGAGATCGACGGCGTCGACAACTGCGGGGCTTGCACCGAAGGGGCTGTGATCCCGGCTCCTGAGACGGATGGTCCGGTTACGTGCGGGGCCGAGACAGCGGGCATCGAAACCTGTGGCTTTTGGAAGGCGGGCGCCTGTACCGATAGGCCGGGGAGCCCCCCCGCTGCGGCCGGCGATGGCGCGGGTGGAGAAGACGGGGGAGCGTACTGCTTAGAAGCGCCTCCCTGCTGGACCATCGTGAATTCACTCGGGCCAACGGGTGCAATCGGCATTCGTGCCGGGGCGGCAGACTGCGGCAACGGTGCGGCAAACACCTGCGTCGCACCTTCAAAAGCACTGTGCCCCGCTGCCGCTGGCGTCACGGAGATCGATGGCTGGGCAGGCTCGAACCTGACTGCCGAAGGAGGAGGGGCGGGCGAACTATTGCTGCCACCGCTAAACATCATCGTGAACTCGCCGGCCGGCGCGGCTGTCGTCGGCTTCGGCGTTTGGCCGGGTCGCGCCAGTTCAGACGGGGCCGGTGGAAGCCCGCCTCGATCGTCGATCCGGAACGCCCGCGAGAATTCATGGTCCCTGCCACCGAGGGAACGCTCCGGCACCGTTGGGGCCATCGGAGGGGCCGTTGCGGCGGGGGCCGGCGTTCCCTGGTTCTGGAACATCATTGTAAATTCCCCGGGTCCACTGGGCGTTGCCGGTGCCTGCGCTGCCGGAGGCGTAGCGACGGCGGGGGGCTTGAAATAAATCCTCGCCTCGCTGCTATCACGAGTTCCTTGGAACGGTCCCGCCATCGCCCGCCCCTGCGGTGTCTCGAACATTGACGTGAACTCTCCCACTCCTGCCGGAGCAGGACCAGGTGCAGGAGTGGGGGCAGGTTTCATCGACGCCGGTTGCGGCGTCACGCCACCAAAACGGGCGGTGAAGCCCCCGCTGTCACGTCCTGGGTTGGTCGGCGGCCGCGGAGAAACATCTTGAAAAACAATTGGGGCGGGCTTGACCGAGGGTCCATCGGCGGACCCGGGCGGCTTCTCTGTTGCCCCGGCCGCACCGCCAAACAAGTGTGTGAATTCGCCCGGAGCGGCAGGGGGAGACTTTGCAGGCGCCGGCGAAACATAGGCCGGCCGAATCGAGGTGGCTTGAAGTTCGTCGCCTCCACGCCGCGGCGCCGTCAGGGGAGTGGTTGCCTCCGATGGAGGCGCCGGCGAGCTTGCGACATGGCGCGGCGCAGGCGCCACCGAGTCCAACCAAACACGCAGTGAGGTGAAGTCCGCCACCGGATACGTCACCAGGTACTGCGTTCCGTCGGAGATGCCGGCATCCAAAATCTGCGAGCGCGCATCAATTATTCTCGTCGGTACACCCGCACCAGGGGGCCCGGGTTCGTAGCGTTGCCCCGCTTCCAGGAAATGCACCATCACTGCTTGTCCGGTGATCAGGTGCCGGGCATGGAAGCTGCGAAAGCCATCGACTCCCAGCGGGAGGAGGAGCTCGTATTTTCCAGAGATGGTCATGAACGTACTATCGGCCAAACGCTGCCTTCATAATGACAGGAGGCGAGAACCAATTCAAGACCGCCCTCTCTTTAGGAAGTCTGATGTTAGACTAGGCCTCACGGAGAGTTACCGGCGATTCTCGCCGGGCCGGATACAGGAAGACGAATCATTCTCAGCCTATGAAGCAGCTTCGCCGCGTCGTGTGGTCCGAAGGAATGTACCTGGCTCCCCAGCATTTCCAAACCCAAAGCCGGTATGTTGAAGACTCAATTCAATTTGCTACGCAATCGCTTTGGTTTCGCCCTTACGGCTTAGCCGCCGGCGAAATGGATGCCGAGGCCCTCCGCAACGGTACCGTGGCGATGCTTTCCGCCAAGGGCGCGATGCCGGACGGTCTTGGTTTCCATGTGCCCGAAAGCGACGCCAAGCCCGCCCCGCGGGCCATTGACGAGGTTTTTTCTCCCACCCGCGACTCCCACACAATCCTGCTGGCGCTACCTGAACGGCGCGACCGCGGCATCAATTTCGCTGTAAACGGAGTGGCTGGCGAATACCGTTACCAGGCGCACTCTGAACTCCTGACTGACGAGATCACGGGCTTGGAAGAGCGTCCCGTCTCACTGGGACGCAGAAATTTCCGGCTCCTGCTGGACACCGAATTGACGGAAGGCATCATGGCGCTGCCGGTCGCGCGTGTGCGGCGCGATGGGGCCGGCCACTACGTCTACGACACCCGCTACATCCCGCCCTGCCTAAGCATCGCCGCCAGCCAGCGCCTGATCACCATGCTGCGCGAACTGACCGGCATGCTGGAAGAGCGCAGCCGTCTGATGGGCAGCCAACAGCGCTCCAGCGGCCAGGCGCCGGCCGACTATTGGCGCCGGGATTTGGCCAGCTTCTGGTTTCTCCATACCATCCACGGCAGCCTTGGCGTGTTGCGCCATTTGTTGCTGGCCAAGCACGGCCATCCGGAAGAGCTGTTTCAGGAGTTGGGCCGCCTCGCCGGCGCCTTGTGCTCTTTCTCGCTCGATTCGCATCCGCTCGATCTACCGCTCTACGATCATGACCGGCTCACCGAGTGCTTCGAGGCGCTCGAAGCTCACATTCGCCGCCACCTCGATCTGATGGTGCCGGTCAACGTCGTCACCGTGCCGCTTCAGCCCGCCGACAATTACTTCTGGACGGCCCGCATCAACGACCCCCGTCTGATCGACCGCTCGCGTTGGCTGCTGGAGATTCAAAGCAAAGTGGGCGAGGCGTCCGTCATCTCGCGCGTGCCGCAGCTCGTCAAATTCTGTTCGGAAAAATACGTCCGCGAACTGGTCAAGCGCGCGATGCCCGGATTGGCGCTCACCCATTTGCCGGTGCCGCCGCCGCAGGTGGCCGCGCGTGTGGAAGCCCAGTACTTCGGCCTCTCCAAGGCGGGCCCCTGCTGGGAATCGATCGTCAAGGATAAGCAGGTGGGCGTTTACGTGCCAGGCGATCTGCCGAAGCCGGAAATGTCGATCGTCATTTTGTTGGATAACTAATCCCGGAGACTCTGCGTCGCATCATGGCCACCCCCGCACAACTCGCCCCCACCGGCGTGCGTCCTGACCGGATCGCGATGCTCTTCCAGGAATTGTTCACCATTGTGGTGCGCATCCGGGCCAACCGCCTGCCGGTGTCGAGCGCCGATCATTTTCGTGAACAGGTGCGCGCCGGGCTGCTGGCCGCGCAGGAAGATGCGCAGCGCCGCGGCTACAACCGCCAGGACACTTATCTGGCTGCGCAGTCCATCGTGGCGTTTCTTGACGAGTCCATCCTCAATTCTCAGAACCCGGCTCTGCGCGACTGGGTTCGTCAGCCGCTCGGGCCTGAATACTTCCAGCAGCACGTAGCCGGCGAAGTGTTTTTCCAGAACGTGAAGGACCTGCTCACCGGTGACGATTCGGACCGCACCGCCGACATGCTGGAGATCTACCAGCTGTGTATGCTCTGCGGCTACCGCGGGCGTTACGGTGCGGGCCGCGATGGCGACGTGAAGATGATTACCGATCGGGTGGCCGAGAAAATGCAGCGGATCCGCCGTACCTCGCCTCTGCTCGCGCCATACTGGTCTCCCGGGGCAGACCTTGCTCCCGTGCAGGCTGACCTCTGGGGCACCCGCCTGCAATGGGCCGCCGCCGGCTTGGCTGGTTTGTTGTTCGTGCTGTTTCTCCTCTACTGGTTTCTGCTGCGCAGCGGCGTTATCGCACTCACCACCGCCGCCCTGACCGGCGGTGACCGGGGAGGCGCGCCATGCTGACCACCTATATCCTGGCTGGCGCTGGATTCCTTGCCTATTTCGTCTTGGTCTGGTTTGCCGCCGCTTGGATTGTTGCCGACGCCACTGACCGTTGGATCCTCCGGGGTGGCCTCTGGCTGCTGGGTCTTACCGGGGCCTTGGTTGCGTTTCTGCTTTGGCGCCGCAAGCAGTCCATGCCCGTCGTGGCGGGTGCCTCTCCGGTCAAGGATGACGTTCTGTTCCTGGCGCGCGAGGCTAATCGGCGTTTGCTCGCTTCGGCCAGGCGAGCCGGCATCGCTGACCTGCCGCTGGTGCTGGTCCTGGGAGAAAGCGGCGCCACCAAGACATCCGCGGTCGTCAAGGGTGGTCTCGACGTCGAGTTGCTCGCCGGCCAGGATCGCACCGAGGGAGCCAGTGTACCGCCCGCCACCAAGGTGGCCAACTTCTGGCTCGCCGGCGGAGCCGTGTTTGTCGAAGCCAGCGGCGGGATGCTGGCCGATCGGCCTGGCCTTGCCGGTCTGGTGCGGGAACTTCGGGCTGCGGGGATGGGCAATCTGATGGGCCGCACCGCCCAGGCTCCGCGCGCCGTGGTCGTTTGCTGCGACGCCGAGACGTTTCTCCGGCCCGATGCCGCCACTGCTCTCGCCACCCAAGCTAAACAGCTCCGTCAGGCGCTCGGCGACGTGGCGCTAACGTGGGCCAGCCGCGTGCCGGTCTACGTAGTGTTCACCAAGCTGGATCGGATCAACTACTTTTCGGACTATATACGCGGCCTCGCCTTTGACGAAGCCGGTCAGGTTTTCGGGATGACCTTGCCTTTGCCGGCCTCGCTCCAGCCAGGGATTTATAACCAGGAACAGACCGAGCGTCTGTCGGCCGCCTTCGATCAGCTCTTCAACGGACTCGCCGAAAAGCGCTGCGAGTTTCTTCGCCGCGAAAACGATCCGGCCCGGCCGCCCAATATCTACGAGTTCCCGCGCGAGTTCAGAAAGCTCCGCGATGAGGCCGTGCGCTACCTGCTTGAGCTGGGGCGGCCCAGCCAATTGCAGGCCAGCCCGTTTCTGCGCGGCTTCTATTTTGCCGGCGTGCGTCCGGTGGCCATGCCAGACGGCCGGCGCGGCGCGCAGTGGGTGTTTCTCGAGAAGTTCTTTCAGGAAGCGCTACTGGCTGACCGTGCCGCATTCGGCGCCGCCGCGGCCAACACCGGCGCCAGCCGTTCGCGACGCATTTTATACGGGCTCGCCTCGGCCGCCAGCCTGTTGTGGCTCGGCGGCGCGACGATTTCGTTTCTCGGCAATCACGGCATTCTGGAATCGGCCAGTGACGCCTCCACGCATTTGAAAGCGATGCGCGGCAGCGGCGCGGCCGCCGACAAACTGCGAGTACTCGAAGAATTGCGCCTGCCGGCCCAGCAGGTCACCGATCATCACCGGTATCGAGCGCCGATGTCATATCGCTGGGGACTCGAACCCGGTCTGCCCATGTATGAGAATGTGCGCGATCTCTATTGCGGGCGCCTCCGCGAAACCCTGCTGGGAGACTCGCAGGACGCCATCCTCCGCAAGCTCCGCTCGCTGCCCGCTTCGCCCGGCCAGTTTGACGACTATGACGCACCCTACAACAATCTGAAGGCGTACCTGATGATGACGCGGCATCCGGAGAAGGCCGATCCCGGTTTCCTGGCCGCGATCCTGGCCGCACGCTGGCCGCAGGCTGGCTCCGCCGGCGACGAGCAGAAAAAGCTGGCCGCCGCGCAGTTCTGGTTTTACGCTTCCGAGCGCAAGGAAAATTTCTGTCCGGCCCGTCCTGACGACGACGCGATTCGTTTGGCCCGCACTTATCTGCTGCAGTTCAAGCTGGAAGATCGCGCCTATCGCGCCATGATCGACGACGTCAATCGCCAAGGGCCGCCCCTGCGCTTTACCGACGCAACCAACGCCATGGCCGACCCCCAGGAAGTGGCCTACGCGTTTTCGAGGGATGGCTTCAAGGCCACGCAAGCGGCGCTACGCAAAGCGCTCGACTATTTAAATAGAGAGCCCTGGGTGCTGGGCGACGACGGCCAACGCCAGTCCGCCGCCGACACCGCCGGCATCATCGCGCGCCTGACCTCGCGCTACCAGGCTGACTTCATCGCCACCTGGAACCTGTTCGTCGACAAAGCGCGCGTGAATCCTTACGGCGGACTCAAGGACGCAGCCGTCAAGCTCACCAGCCTGGCGGCACCCGCTTCGCCCATGATCAAGCTGTTCTGCATGGTAGCCAGGAACACGGCGGTGGAGAATCCGGACATCGTCCGAGCTTTCCAGCCTTTCCAGGGCTTTGCTCCGCCTGCCGGTTGCGAGACCGCGCCGATTGGGCCTGGCAACCAGCCGTATATGCAGGCGCTGAATACTTTGCAGGTGGGCGTGGAACGGGTCGCCAGTGCCGCCAATCCGGACGCTGAGCGGCTCACCGAAAGCTATTCTGCCAAAGCCGCTGCGATGTCCACCGCTCAGCAGCACAACATGGGCCCCAAGCCGTCGCAATTGCTCAAGGACCCGATCCTGTATGCTGAAGGCCTCGCCAAGAGCGCACCCGCGGCCGCGATCAACGGCAAAGGCGCCGCTTTCTGTCAGGATGTCTCGGCGGTGCTCGGCAAGTTTCCGTTCAACAGCCGCTCGAACGCCGACGCGCGCCCCGACGAACTCGCGCAAGTATTTGCCCCACAGTCCGGCCGGTTGTGGACGTTCTATGAGGAGTCGCTCAAGGACTTGCTCTCGCCCTCCATCGGCGGGCGCTACACGGCCAAGACGGATGCCAAGGTGACCGTCAATCCAGGCTTTGTGGCGTTCTTCAATCGGGCCGCCATGCTGTCGAGTCTCTTCTTCAAAGCTTCCGGTGGCGCGCCGCAGCCCAGGGTGGCTTACTCGCTTTCGATTGCCCCGTCCACCGAAATTGAGAGCGTGACGCTTCAGATTGATCGCGCGACGCTACGCGGCTCCGGCTCCGGAGGCAAAGCGGCAGACTTCACCTGGCCCGATGGCGGTGGCGGCGTCAACCTCCAGGCCCGGGCCAAAGATATCTCGCCACAACCGGCTGAGTTCCAGGGCGGACCATGGGCCGTGGTACGGTTCCTCGGCGCCGCTGACGAGTCATCTTCGGCCGGCTCGGTGGGCACGGTCATGTTCCGCCTCCGCAACTCTTCCTCGATCGGCCGGGCCGCCACTACCCAGAAGGAAGTGCCCCTGCGGTTCAACCTGGAGATGAAAGGCGGAGTGCCCCTCACCCTCTTGCCCCGGGATCTGGCTCTGCCCTGCAACGGCACGATTGCCCTGAAGTAGGGCTCCGCCAAAAAAAAGTTCCGGCTTCCTGCTCCTGATTCCTCTTTTTTGTCGCTATTACCAGCAGGGGGACGTGGTTGATCAGTTCCCAGCCTTTTCCGGAGGGCGCGGTGCGGGCGGTGGTTTTACCCGTAACCCTAAGTGGGGAATGGGCTTGACTTGGCACGCAGGGTGATGGATAATTCCTCCAGCCTCTCTGGTACTCTGTGTACCTGGACCGTCGTTGGAGGAGTGTCCGTTGGCAGCTTACCGAGGCACTGATTACGTCCGGAATCGAGGAGCGATATGGCTAGAGAAAGTACACAGACCAAACTGTCCCGGGTGCGCCCGCCCCGCGTGCAGATTTCGTACGAAGTGAACACCGGCGATGCGATCGAGATCAAAGAAATCCCGTTCGTCATGGGAGTGTTGGGTGATTTTACCGGTCAGCCCACTGAGCCGTTGGAGGAGTTGAAGAAGCGTAAGTTCGTCGACGTTACTCCCGACAACTTTGACGACGTGCTGGCCAAGATGAAGCCGCATCTGGCCTTTTCCGTCGAGAACAGGCTCTCCGATGCCCCGGATGCGGGCAAGCTCAAGGTGGATCTCAATTTTCGCGCGCTCGAAGACTTCGATCCGGAAAACGTCGCCCGTCAGGTGCCGGCGTTGCGGGAGATGCTTGACATGCGCCGAAAACTGGCAGACCTGCGCGGTAGCCTCCAAACCAACGACGCGCTCGAAAAGGAATTGCAGGACGTCGTCAACAGCACCGAGAGAATGACCCAACTCAAAGCCGAGTTGGACGGAGGTAAGGAATGAGCGACCAGAAAGCAGCCGCGGCCGCCGGCGCTGGCGCTTCCGAAACCGTGGTGGTGCGGGAGTCAGGCCTCCTCGATCAGATCGTCGAAAAGACCAAGCTGGGTAAGGACCAGACCCAAAAGCAGCGCGGCAAGGATCTCTTGCGCGAGTTCATCGGGCAGGTTCTCGACAAGCAAATTACCATCGCCCCCGACACCGAAGCGATGATCAACGCCCGCATCGCGCAGATTGACCGCATGGTGTCGCTCCAGTTGAACGAGATCCTGCACACCGAGGCCTTCCAGAAACTGGAAGCGTCTTGGCGGGGGCTCCGGTATCTTCTGGACCGCAGCGAAACCAGCGACAAGCTGAAGATCCGGGTGCTCAATGTCAGCAAGAAGGACATCCTGCGAGACTTGCGGCGCGCCCCCGAGTTCGATCAAAGTGCCTTGTTCAAAAAGGTGTATGAGGAAGAGTACGGCGTTTTCGGCGGTGAACCATTCGCGGCTTTGTTGGGCGACTATGAATTCTCCAAGCACCCGGATGACCTTGAACTGATCGAAAAGATCTCCAACGTCGCCGCGGCCGCGCACGCGCCGTTCCTCACCGCCGCCGGTCCTGAGTTACTGAACTTGGATAGCTTCAAGGATTTGGGCGCCCCGCGCGATCTTTCGAAGATCTTCGACAATACCGAATTCGCCAAATGGAAGAGCTTCCGGCAAAGCGAAGACTCGCGTTATGTGGCGATGTGCCTGCCTCACATCCTGATGCGCCTGCCGTATGGCAAGGCGACGAGTCCGGTGGAGGGCTTCGATTTCGAGGAAGGAGTCGACGGCAGCGACCATAACAAATATCTGTGGGGCAACGCAGCTTATGCGTTGGGCACTCGTCTCACCAACGCCTTTGCGTTGTGCGGATGGTGCGCGGCGATTCGTGGCGTCGAAGGCGGTGGACTGGTAGAAGGTTTGCCGGCTCACACGTTCAAGACCGATGACGGAGACATCGCCCTGAAGTGCCCGACCGAGATCGCCATCACGGACCGGCGCGAGAAGGAACTGGCTGACCAGGGCTTTGCATCGCTGTGCCACTGCAAGGGCACCGACTACGCCGCATTCTTCTCCGTGCAAAGCGCGCAGAAGCCCAAGCTCTACGACAAGGCCGATGCCAATGCCAGCGCCCGCCTGTCCGCCCAGGTTCCGTACATTATGGCCGTGTCACGTTTTGCGCATTACCTGAAGTCGATGATGCGCGACAAGATCGGTAGCTTCATGTCGCGAAGCCAGTGTGAACGCTTTCTCAATGACTGGATTATGAACTACACGGTAGGCAATGACGACGCGCCGGCTAGCGTCAAGGCCGCCAGGCCGTTGCGCGAGGCGCGCGTGGATGTTTCGGAAGTGCCAGGTAAGCCAGGCGCATACCGCGCCGTCGCCTACCTTCGCCCGCATTATCAACTCGACGAAATCGCGGTTTCGCTGCGATTGGTGGCAGACCTGCCGCCGCCTGCGAAGTAATCGGCTTCGATAAAGCGGCATCGTTCAATCGGAGTACCAGCACGGCTCACGCCATTAGCCCGTGGGACGTCTTTTATTGTCAAGTTATGGAATAAGGAGACCCATCATCATGGCATCGGATTATTTATTAGAGATCGACGGCATCAAAGGCGATAGCCAAGACGCCAAGCACAAGGAAACCATCGAAGTCACCAACTTCGGCTGGGGTGAAAGCAACAGCGGAAGCTTTGCGACCGGCATTGGCGGCGGCAGCGGCAAAGTGAGCGCGCAGAACTTCCACTTCTCAACTCACGTCAGCAAGGCCTCGCCCCTGATCATGGGCAAGTGCGCCACCGGCGAACATATCAAGAAGGCCACCCTCTACGTTCGCAAAGCGGGCAAAGACCAACTGGACTACTACATTTGGAAATTCACGGACTTGCTGATCACCAGCTATCAGACCCACGGCGGCGGGGCGGAGCTGCCTCAGGAGGAAATCTCGTTCGATTGCGCCCAACTCGAGATCAACTATAAGCCTCAAAAGAACGATGGCAGCCTGGACGCTCCTATCATTTTCAAGTATGACTTCCAGAAGAATCAGTCGCCGTCCTAGACCTCGCGCTTAGAGTCGACAGCCAAGCTCCCGCTCAAGTGCGGGAGCTTTTGGTGTTCCGCCGGTCAGTCCAGAAAGGCAGAAATCAGCATATGAAGTCCGACGATCTGGTGCGTGCCGGCAAGCTCGACGAGGCGGTTGATTGGCTATCGGGGCATTTGCGGGACAATCCCACGGACGCGCGCGCCCGGACCGCGCTTTTCGAGTTGGTCGCCTTTCAGGGCGACTACGTACGCGCCGAAAAGCACCTCACGGTTCTCGGGGAAGGCGCCAAGGACACCGTTGTGGGCGCGCTGGTCTATCACGGTGCATTGCACGCCGAACGAATCCGTCAGGAGATGTTCGAAAAAGAGACGTACCCAGCACCGTTGCCCGCCTCCAGCGCCGAATTAGCGGGGTCCATCAACGGCCGGGCGTTCCAATCGATCTCCGACACCGATCCGCGGATCGGCGCCCGGCTCGAAGTCTTCGGCGCCGGCGACTATTTCTGGATTCCCTTCCGCCAGATTCAGACCATCGCAATTCAGCCGCCCAAGCGCCTCCGCGATCTGTTGTGGATTCCCGCCCGCGTCACCACCGCCCCGGGCTTTCAACAACGCGAGCTTGGCGAGGTGCTGATTCCGGCCTTGTCGCCGCTCACTTTCAAACACCCCGAGGCGGAAGTGCGGTTGGGCCGGCTCACCGAATGGTGCACCGATGAACAAGGGCGCGAACATCCATACGGTCTCAAAATGCTCAGCGTGAACGGTGAGGAATTCCCCATTCTAGAGATTCGCAGCCTGGAGTTCCAGACCGAATCGGCGGCGACGGCGTAGGATAGATTCGATGCCGTTCCTGCCCGAGAACCTGCTCGAGCCGATTTCAGCTGAGTCGCCCTGCGGCGAGCCCGCTTCGTCTCAAAAGAACTACGAGAAGCTGCGCGAAGCCCGCAAGCCGAACGAGGCCGCGCTGGAAGCTTTTATGGCGCCCCGTCCGGAAGGGACGCCGCGCATCATGACCCGCGATATGTGGGCCCCCAGGGAACCGAACAAGCTCATCGAGATGCTGGTTGACCTGCTCACCACCAAGTCTAAGGATCTCGAACTGGCCGTGTGGTTGTCCGAGACCCTGCTGTGGCGTCATGGCCTCGCTGGCTTTCACGAAGGTCTGCTGCTGGTCCGCGGCTTACTGGAGCGCTACTGGGATTCACTCCATCCGCTGCCCGACGAGGGTGACCTGTACATGCGGATCCGCCATCTGGAATGGATCGGCATGACGGAAAGCAGCAAGGACTCTTCGCCGTCTCTGGCGATTGGCTTTGTTCCAGTCACTCAGAACGGCCTCACGCTCAATCAGTTTACCGACGCCCGCGGCGTTCCCAGTGAGGCGGATGCGGGGCAGTCGCAATCGGGCGCCGACAGACGCAGTGAGGCCGTGGGGGCGGGCAAAACTACTCCCGAGGAGTTTGACCAGGGTTTCGACGCGACGCCCAAAGCCTTCTACAAGGAACTCCGCACCAGCGTCGCCGGATGCCGCGCGACCATTGAAGAGCTGGACGAATTCTGCCGCGAACGATTCTCACCCGAACCACCCGGCTTCACCAAGATCAAAGCAGTCCTGGAGAAAGCCCAAAGCGAAATTCTGATCCTGCTGCGCCGCAAGTTGGACAAGGATCCTGATCCGGTGGAGATGGCCGCGCTGTCTGGTGGCGGCCAGATCGGACCGGACGGCGTACCCGTTGCCGCTGCTGTTCCCGCCGCCGCTGCGCTGGCCTTTGATGAGATGGTGGCCGCCGTGGGCGAGGTATCGGGCCTCGAACCCGGCCACAACCAGGAAGCGATCATCCGCATCGCCGTCGCCGCCCGCTATTTGCGCCGGCAGAATCCGGCCAATCCCATGCCTTATTTATTGATGCGTGGGTTGCGTTGGGGTGAGCTGTTCTCGGCGGGCGACACGCTGCCCGCCAACTCATTGGTTGCTCCCTCCACCGAAGTTCGCACTACGCTGCGTCAACTGGCGCAGGCCGGCGCATGGTCTCAAGTGCTTGAGCTCACCGAATCGGCCATGGCCACCGAGTGCGGCCGCGCCTGGCTGGACCTGCAGCGTTATGCCGTGCGCGCTTGTGAAGAGCTGAGGTACGACGGCGTGGCGCGCGCCATTCGCCAGTGGGTCAAACATTTACTGGAAGACTATCCGTCGCTGGTGTACGCCACGCTGCTTGATGACACGGGCTGCGCCAATCCGGAGACGATAGCTTGGCTGGCGAGCCTCGCTCAGCCTGCTCAGCCGAACGAGTAACCAGCATGCCTAAATCCCCAGCGGAAGACCGCCCGCAAATGTCGGTCTTTGACCGGCTGCTTGACGATCAGCCCAAGAATCCCCGCGAGGTTCCGCCCAATCGCTTTGAGGCGATTCGCCAGTACAAAGCCGCCGTGAGCCGGGACCTTGAATCCCTGCTCAACTGCCGCGCCAACCCTTGGGAGCCGGGCCCCGAGCACCCGCAATTGGCGGCATCCTCCTTCACCTACGGACTGCCGGACTTCAGCGATCTGTCGGCCACCGCCGCTTCCCATCGCCTCACCCTGGTCAAACGCATCCAGCGCGCCATCCAGCAGCATGAAACGCGGCTGGCCAACGTCAGTGTCGACGTGCCCAAGGACAACGACGGGCACGGAAAGTTGCAGTTGCGCTTTGTCGTGGCCGCCTTGCTGTTAATGGATCCGGCCCCCGAACAAGTGGCCTTCGACACTGTGCTCGATCTGTCGCGTGGCGAATATCAGGTCAAGGGAGACTAACGCGTGGACGAACTTAGGCAACACTACGAAGCAGAGCTTGGCTACCTCCGTAAGCTGGGCGCTGAGTTCAAGAAGCAATATCCCAAGATTGCCGATCGTCTCCAACTCGATGATTCCATCTCCAAGGACCCGCACGTCGAGCGTCTCCTCGAAGGCTTCGCGTTTCTGGCCGGTCGCATTCACAAGCGCCTTGATGACGACTTTCCGGAAATTACCGACGCTCTGCTCAACGTTGTCTACCCGCACTATGTCCGGCCGCTGCCTTCGTTCTCCATCGTTCAGGTGAAGCCCGATCCGGTGGCCGGCAAGCAAACCGCTGCCCTGACGCTGCCCCGCGCCAGCCGCCTGTTGACGCGCCCGTCGCAAGGCGTCACCTGCCGCTTTCAGACCTGCTTTGAAACCACCATCTGGCCCGTCGAGCTGGCCGAAGCCAACTGGCGCACGCCGGACCGGCTTGAGCCGCCGGTCAAGGCTTCTGGCGCCTCGGCGGTCCTGCAATTGATCGTGCGCGCGCAGCCGGAGGTGGCGATCGGCAAGCTGGGTATGGACTCGCTCCGCTTCTACCTGCATGGCTCAGAAGAGCTGCCGTACGCACTCTACGAGGTGCTGCTCAACAACTGCACCCAGATTCTGGTGCGAGACCCGCGGCAGCGCAAACGCGGCGCCATCACGCTGCCATCGTCGAGTCTCCAGCCTTGCGGCTTTGCCGAAGATCAAGCGTTGCTGCCCTACACCCGGCGCTCCTTCGATGGCTACCGCCTGCTGCAGGAATACTTCGCCTTCCCGCAGAAGTTTTTGTTCTTCGAAATCCAGGGCCTGAAAGAGGCCACCGCCGGTTGTAAGGACGCCGTTGAAATCCTCATTTTCCTTTCGCCGTTTGAGCGCGAAGACCGCCGCGAAATGCTCGAGACCGGTACCCATCCCCGCACTTTCCGGCTCAACTGCACGCCCGTCGTAAACCTCTTTGAGCAGACCGCCGAGCCCATCCTGCTGCGCCACACTCAGCATGAGTACCAGGTGGTGCCCGACTATCGGCGTCAGCGCTTCATGGAAGTCTTCTCGGTGGATTCGGTGGTGACCGCCAATCCCAACACCGGCGAGGTTACGCCGTATGACCCGCTCTATTCCTATCGCCACTCCGATGACCGCGAACGCAAGCGGACCTTTTGGCAAAGCACCCGCCGGGTGACACCGTGGCGAGACGGCGGCTCGGACATGTTCGTCTCGCTGGTCGATCTTTCGGCCCGCCCGCTGGTGCCTGACGCCGAATCGATCACGTGCCGCCTCACCTGCACCAATCGCGATTTGCCTTCGCGGCTAACCTGGGGCGCCGAGACCGGAGATTTTGAGTTTGAAGGCGGCGGCGCCGTGCAGCGCATCACCGCCCTGGTGCCGCCCACCCCGAGCCAGCCGCCGCCGGATCGTCTCGGCGCCATGTGGCGTCTCATCTCGCACCTGTCGCTCAATCATCTCTCGCTGGTTACCGAAGGCGCCGAAGCCCTGCAGGAAATTTTGCGGCTCTACGATCACGCTAGCCCCCTGCATACGCGCCGCCAGATTGACGCCATCCGCTCAGTGGCCAGCTCTGCCCAATTCGCGCGTGTCGTCTCCGAGCACGGCGTCGGCTTTGCGCGCGGCACCGCCGTTGACCTCGCCATCGACGAACAGCATTTTGCCGGCTCCGGTTTGTTTCTGTTTGCCAGCGTCATTGAGCGCTTCCTGGGGATGTACACATCGCTGAACAGCTTCAGCCAGTTGACCGTCCGTAGCACCCAGAGAAGGGAGGTACTCCGCCGATGGCCTCCGAGATCGGGCCGCAAGATTCTGATGTAACGGGGACCTCCCTGGTAGGCGCGCAGCCGGTCGAAGGCGAAGACCCGCGCTTTGCCGCCGTGTCGCGTCTGCTCCGCGCCGAACCATGGTCGTTCGATTTCTTCCACGCCGTCCAACTCCTGGAGCGGTTGCGCCTCGGCCGCCGCCGCGTGGGCCTGTTCAACGAGCCGTCGCGTGAAGTGGTGCGCTTCACCGCTCATCCATCGATGGCTTTTCCGGCGAGCGCGATTCAATCGCTGGAAGCCGACAGCCCCGAGTGGACCATGATGGTCAATTTCCTGGGCCTCACCGGGCCCATGGGCGTTCTCCCTCACCACTACACGGTGGCCATTCAGGATCGCGCGCGCGTCAAGGATTCCACGCTGCGGGATTTCCTCGACATCTTCAACCACCGCGCCACTTCGCTGTTCTATCGCGCCTGGACCAAGTATCGTCTGCCCGTGCGCTACCCGCGCGGCATGGACGATCAGCTGTCGCTCGCGCTGCTGTCGCTCACGGGCTTGGCCACGAAGGGTCTGCGCCGCCGCCATGAGGTGGATGACGAAACGTTCGTCTGGCTCAGTGGTCTATTCGGCATGCAGGCCCGGTCCGCGGTGGCGCTGGAGCAAATCGTCGAGGAGTATTTCCAGGTGCCCACGGACGTGATTCAGTTCGTTGGCGCCTGGTATCCCCTGGCCGGAGATTCCACTTGCACGCTGAGCGAGGACGAGGATCCGTCCGAGCAACTCGGGCTCGGCGCGGTGGTGGGAGACGAGGTGTTCGATCAACAGGCGCGCGTGCGCGTCCGCCTCGGTCCGCTGACGATGGCGCAGTATCGGCGCTTTTTGCCGGGCGAGTCCGGCTATCGCCGCTTGCGCGAGATCACGAGACTCTTCAGTCGCGACACGATCGATTTTGAAGTGCAGTTGGTGCTCCAGCGCGATGACGTCCCCACGTGTATGCTGAGCGGCAGCGGCGAAGAGCTTGAGCAGCCCGAGCAGCCCGTGCAACTGGGCTGGACCACCTGGGTGAAAACCCGCCCCGAATTTTCGCGCGATCCCGAAGATACCGTCTTGTTCTTGCAATAGGAGGCTTTGTGTCAGTATCCCTGAAGGCATTGATTGGGAAGTTGAACGACGAAACGCGTGTGGCCCTCACCGGCGCGGCCACCTTGTGCGCCTCCCGTGGCCACTCGGAGGTGGAGATTGAGCACTACCTCGTCAAACTCGCCGAGCCGTCCGACAATGACATGCCGAAGATCGCCCAGTTCTTCGACATGGATTTGCAACGGCTCACCAGTGAGCTGAATCGCAGCCTTGATCGCGTCAAGCGCGGCTCGCGTGGCACCCCTGTGCTCGGCACTGGCCTCGTTGACATGCTCACGCTGGCCTGGACACTCGGCTCGCTCAATCACGGCGCCGGGCAGATCCGCACCGGCTACACCATCCTCGCGCTGATGACCGATCCTGATCTCGCGCGTCTCGTGCGCGAGACCCTGCCCGAACTGCGCAAGATCAATGCCGAGTCGCTACGCTCTAGCTTTGAGACGATCGTCGGCGGCTCGTCCGAAGTCGCGCTGGCCGCTGGCCCGGCCGGCGCCGGGTCTGACGCTGCCGGCGGCGGCGAGACGGGCGGCATTCCCAATCCGAATAGCAAGACGCCGTTTCTCGATCAGTTCACCGTCGATCTCACGGCCAACGCCCGCGCGGGCAAGATCGATCCGGTGCTGGCGCGTGACGCCGAGATTCGCCAGATCGTCGACATCCTCACACGCCGCCGCCAGAACAATCCCATCCTGGTGGGCGAGGCTGGCGTCGGCAAAACGGCCGTGGTCGAAGGCTTTGCTCAGCGGGTGGCTCAGGGTGACGTGCCGCCTCCTCTTAAGAACGTCGCCGTGCGCACACTCGACATGGCCCTGCTCCAAGCCGGAGCGGGGGTGAAGGGCGAATTTGAAAACCGCCTCAAGGGACTGATCGACGAAGTTAAAAAATCGGAGACGCCCATCATCCTGTTCATTGACGAAGCGCACACCATGATCGGTGCGGGCGGCCAGGCCGGCCAGAATGACGCCGCCAATATTCTCAAGCCCGCCTTGGCGCGCGGCGAACTGCGCACCATCGCCGCCACCACGTGGGCTGAGTACAAGAAGTACTTCGAAAAAGACCCGGCGCTCGCCCGCCGTTTCCAGCCCGTGAAGATCGAAGAGCCCACTGAGCTGGCCTGCGCGCTGATGCTGCGCGGCGTGGTTGGTGTGCTGGAGAAGCACCACAAGGTGCGGATTCTCGATGAAGGCGTGGCGGCCGCAACGCGCCTCTCGCATCGCTATATTCCGGATCGCCAGTTGCCGGACAAAGCCGTGAGTGTTCTCGATACCGCTTGCGCCCGCCTCGCTCTTGGGCAGAACGCCACGCCGGCCGCGGTGGAAGACGCCATCCGCACGCTGGAGGATCTGGCCGTGCAGAAGCGCGTGCTGGATCGCGAAGCTGCCCTCGGGGCCAATCACGCCGAGCGCCTGGCCAAGATTGAAACCGGCCGCGTCTCGACCGAAGCCCGCCTCGCCGAACTCAAAGTTCGCTGGGAGAAAGAGCGCGACCTTGTCCACTCCATTCGCGGCGTGCGCGAAGAGATCGAGACCAAGCTCGACGCGCCCGAGGCCGTGACCCTGCGCGCCGATCTGAACCGCCTCAATCGGGAACTCGACACGCTGCAAGGCGAAACGCCGCTGATCCGCGTCTGTGTCGACGCGCAGATTGTCGGCGAGGTGATCTCGGCCTGGACCGGCATTCCGGTCGGCAAGATGCTGAAGGACGAGATCGGGATGATTCTCGAACTCGAGTCGCACTTGAACGCGCGAGTCATCGGCCAGTCCCACGCCCTTTACGCCATCAGCCAACGCATCCGTACCGCGCGCGCCAGCATGGATGATCCGGGTAAGCCGGTGGGCGTGTTCCTCCTCGTCGGCCCGTCCGGCGTCGGCAAAACGGAGACCGCGCTCGCACTCGCCGACCTCATCTACGGCGGCGAGCACAATCTCATCAGCATCAACATGAGCGAATTCCAGGAAGCCCACACGGTGTCGACCCTCAAGGGCTCGCCTCCCGGCTACGTCGGGTATGGCGAGGGCGGCGTGCTCACCGAAGCCGTGCGCCGCAAGCCCTATTCGGTGGTGCTGCTTGACGAGGTCGAGAAAGCGCATCCCGACGTGCTCGAGCTCTTCTTCCAGGTCTTCGACAAAGGCCAGATGGAGGACGGCGAAGGCCGCGTCATCGACTTCAAAAACACGATCATCATCCTGACCTCCAACACCGCCACCGAAACCGTGATGAAGTTGACAGCGGACCCTGAGACGATGCCCAGCTCCGAAGGCCTCTCGAAAGCGATGAAGCCCGAACTAGACAAGGTCTTCAAACCCGCCTTCCTCGGCCGTCTGGTGATCATCCCCTACTACCCTGTGCGCGACGAGAACCTCAAGCAGATCGTGCGCCTGAAGCTAGGCAAGATCCAACGCCGCCTGATGGAGAACCACCACATCGCCTTCAACTATGACCCGGCGATGGTGGACGAAGTGGCTCGCCGTTGCACGGAGGTGGAGAGCGGAGCGCGCAACGTGGATAACATTCTCACTAACACGTTGTTACCAGAAGTCTCGAAGCTGCTGCTAACGAAGATGGCGGAAGGCAACAAACCATCGCACGTGAACGTAACGGTGGGAGAAGACGGCAAGTTCGCCTATGAAATGAGGTAGCGCCGTCAGCCGGGGTAAGATTGAGGGGAGAGCAACCAAGGTGCGCCACCATGCCATTTGCCGTTACTGACACCCTGCCGCCCCCCGTCCCGCTTGAGCCGCCCCGGAAGCGTTGGACCCGTGCTGAGTGCGACGCGCTCGAAGCCTCTGGCCTGTTAAACACTCACCGCCTGGAACTGATCGAAGGAGATCTGATCGACAAGATGGGCAAGAAGCGCCCTCATTCGAACGCGCTGTCGTTCGTACTGAGGTGGACGGTTGGGGTCTTTGGTTTCCCTCATGTCCAAACGGAAGTCTCGATCGATATTGCTCCGGGCGACAACCCCACCAACGAACCCGAACCTGACCTGATCGTCCTAAGCCGCCCCGCCGAGACCTTCCGGTCCGCTAACCCGCAACCAGAAGACCTTCAACTGGTGGTTGAGATCTCAGACTCCACCCTGCGCTTTGACCGCTCGGTAAAAGCCCGCCTCTACGCCCGCGCCGGCATCGTCGAATACTGGATCGTCGACGTGAAGGGCCGCCGCCTCATCGTCCATCGCGACCCGGACCACGGCGAATACACCTCCGTCATCGCCTACGCCGAACACGAAAGCGTTGCACCCTTGGCCGCACCTGCCTCACCATGCTGCGTAAGGGACCTGCTTCCTCCAGAGTAGGATGGGGGGCAGCAACTCGTTTCCGAGCCGCGACCGCCAGACATCTGAGTTGTCGTGTCAAGGATTTTCTTGTCTGATTTGCAGAGCCCTTGCCGAATTATCCACAGGATTTTCAAATAGT
>JAYTKJ010000517.1:0-2739 GCA_043730365.1 Acidobacteriota bacterium
ATATTTCACACTTGCGCTGAAGCTGGCCGGAAAGAGATTGTGCATCAGGGCGCCGTCGCCAGTCACGAAGCCAAGCGAAGGATCGTACACCGCCAGCACCGAATCCGCCGAGCCGGTGTAGAAATCGCCGCCAACGACGATGTTCACGTTGTATGCGTTAACCGGCACATTGGCGCACGCCGCCGTGGCCGTGAGGACGCCGGCCGCCACGCTGGTTGTAACGGGGCTGCAGACGACCGGGGGAGCCGCGACCACCGGATTGAGAGTGAACGTCACGGGCGCGGCTTTGGAAATGTCTCCCAGGCTTCCATCCGCCAGTTCCTGAATGACGGCCGACAGAGTGATGGAGGAAGCGGTTCCGCCAGGAGCGCTGACCTGTACGGACGCCGGGTTAGATGCCGATGGCGTGACGGTCGTATTCTCTTTGGATACGGCCAGGCTGTTAACGCCGCTGCTGCCCAGGATCGCGCCAGGCACGATTGCGAAAGGGGGGCTGAAGACGGCCGAGATATTCCCTGGATAGGTCCCCTGTGGCTGCGCGATCGCATAGGAAGTGGTGTACGTTCCCGCCCCATTCACCGCGACTGGTCCGCCGGCATTCACCCCATTGACGGCGAACTGCAGCGAGCCGATTAGGGGCTGGCCCGATACCGATAGAGCGACCGGATTGACGGCGTTGACGACCGCGCTCAGGGTAACTGGATCACTGTACGTGCCCGAGCCGGAGGTCACAGTAGTGGTGGTGAAGTATTGTGTCCTGAATTGGGCAGTATAAGTCGATGGAGCTGCCGGCATCACGATAGTACGAGGATTCGCCGCGATTAAACCATAGCCTGTAAAGATGTTCTGGACTCCCACGCCGGCGCTCTGAGGTGTGGCAAAGGCAGCCGCGCAGGATTCCTCGGGTCCTAGAATGAACGTCTTGGGCGTAAAGTAATTACCGGCTGAGTTACATGGCAGACCGCCCGCCGCGCTAATCGAAAATGCGAGGCCGGATGGAAAGGAAGCTATCGTGAGCGGAGCCGGGTTCACGGTGATGCTAAATGTCTGACCCACGACTCCGAGCGCGTTGGTCGCTATCACTCCACACACACCAGTGCCGTCGAAGTTGCACAAAATAATCTGTCCAAATGGCGGTGGCGGGTTTGGCGTTCCGCTAATAGTCGCGGTCCCGTCGCCATTGTCCTTGAAGTTTAAACCTCCAGGAATACTGGTGTTGAGCGCGAGCGATGGAGTCGGCTTCCCCGTTGTGATAATGCTGAATGAGCCGAACTGGCCCGCAGTGAAGGTGGCGCTGCCTGGCGACGTGAAGACCACTTTAGTGCCGATGTTGAGCGTGAAATTCTGGGTGACGCTTCCCGCCGCACTCTGAGCTTTGACGGTAAGCGGGTAGGTGCCTTCGGTTCCCGCAGCAGCGGTACCACTCAGCGTTGCCGGAGGCCCGGCGGTAAAAGAGATGCCGGTTGGCAACACGCCAGTCTGCGTGATGGCAGGTGCTGGTACACCCGTAGCCGCGATCATGAACGTCTTCGCAATTCCTGGAGCGAAATTCGCGGACGAGCCGCTGGTGAAAGACGGGGGCACGCCGAGACTCACGCTCACATTGTTGCCCAGCGAATCCTTGAGTTGGACCACCGATTGCACATAGCTGGAGCACACGGTGTAATCGGGCACGATCGTCAGCCCAACCGGGGTGTTAACAGCGCAGGCGGTATCGGTGGCGGCCGGCCTTCCTTTAGCTATCAGGAAATTCATGCCGACTCGCGAGGCGGAATATTGATTGCCATTCCAGTCGAGGTAGAAGATCGTGGGTGTGATGCTGTCGATCGGCGTGCCATTCTGCGGGGTTCCCTGTTGGACGAGCCACCCTCCATAGGTGCTCGCCGTCCACTTTGTTCCGTTCCAACTGGTGTAGCCGAGTTGAGAGCTGGCTTGGGGATTGCTCTGCCCGGAGTTAGCGATCACGAACACCGGATCCGTATTGCGATGCGTGGGGAGCGTCTGCGTGCTCGAAAATTCCGGCAAGGTCAGTGCGGTAAAGGTTGCGTTGAGCTTGTACATGCCGGCCGATGGATCTTTGGCGAAGCTCGCTATATCCGGCGGATTGGCTCTCGCATTAGAGAGCTGATTAACGAGGTTGTTGAGATTGTTGGTATTTTGCTGGGCGCTGAAGGCCTGAAAGCCGGCAGCCACGCCGATCAACACAGCGATGAGGATGATCGCGGCGGGTCCGGCGGCGAGCGCGGCGACACTCACCGTTCCCGCGGCGACTGCGGAAATCGCGCCTGCGGCCGTGCCCGCGTAGAACGCAAATGGGACGATCGAGGAAGCAAAGATCGCGACCAGTGTGCCCACGGTGACCGCCGCTCCCAGGGCGGCCGGAAGCGCGATGGTTGCCATCGCCAATCCGAGGGCCTGGCCGGCCAGGGCCTGTATGTAAGGTCCGTCCACTTGGCCCGAAACCGCCTTGCCGTACGAGTTCTTGAGCAGACCGAAGCCGATGAAGTAATCATACGAGGGGAAGTTGGGCGCGGAAAACAGGCTCGCTAAGGAGTTTGGAAAGCAAAATGGGATAGGGTCATAGCTGAGGTTATACTTCGCGGCAATGTCCGGGTCGGGCCTCCAGCCACATGGATTGGTCTGCCACCTGTTGTACTCGGCGAGGGCCGACGAGTACAGTTCGATCTCATACTGCTGGACTTTCTTCTGGAACGCCAGGAACAGCGCCTGCTCATGAGC
>JAYTKJ010000518.1:0-5514 GCA_043730365.1 Acidobacteriota bacterium
GTGCCCGGTTCACCCTTCATCAACTTAGCCAGATACTGCAGAAAAAATCCGCGCACCTGCCCAAAGGCCACCTTCTTCTCCGTCTCCGCGTCCACCTCACTGAGCGGGCGTCGCACCGGCATCGAGCTCGCAAACACGCCGGCCAGCCCGTAGTAATCTTTGTTTGAGATCGGATCGAATTTGTGATCGTGGCAGCGCGCGCAGGCGACGGTGAGGCCTAGCAGCCCTCGCGAAACCGCATCCACGCGTTCGTCCCAGTCGTCCGAAGCCAGCGTCTCAATCACATCCCGCGACAGCCGCAGGTCTTTGTGATAAGTAGGCGCCGCACCCAGATAGCCCAGTGCCCGCAGATCGTCGCGCTGGAAACCAGGCAACTGATCGGCGGCCAGTTGCATCTTGACGAAGCGGTCATAAGGCACGTCTTTGTTGACTGCCTCAATGACCCAATCGCGATAACGCCACGCGAAGGCATAACCCGGATTGGTGGCCTCACCGGTGGGATTGTCTTCGCCCCAGCGCGCCACGTCCAGCCAATAGCGGCCCCAACGCTCACCGTATCGGGCTGAACCTAGCAGCCTTTCGATCAACCGCTCAAACGCATCGGGCTCCGCATCGGCTACAAACATCTCGACGTCGGCAAAGCTGGGAGCGACACCGGTCAGATCGATCGTGGCCCGGCGGATGAAGGTGCGGCGATCGGCTTCCGCAGAGGCCGAAAGATTGTTCTTCTCCAGTTCAGCCAGGATGAAACCGTCAATGCGGCGGCGCACCCAACTGGAGCCTCCGGCGCGCAAGGCAGGAAATTCCTTCACGGGCTGAAACGCCCACCACGCGCGGCCCTTGGCAAAGTCAACACCGGCTGGCTTCGAAGTTGCCGCCGCGGCCGCGCGCGGGTCTGGCGCGCCATCGGCTACCCATCGTTCGAAGTCGCCCACCACGCTGTCAGCCAACTTGCCGCCCGGCGGCATCTGCAACGTGGGGTTGTTGTACCGGATGGCGCTCAGCAGCTTGCCTTCCACCGCGCGCCGTGTGCCTTCCCGCGTGTCCAGCACCAAGCCGCCCATTGGCGACTTCAGTTTCTCAGCGTGGCAGGCATAACATCGCGTGGCCAGGACCGGGCGAATCTTCTTCTCAAAAAACTCCGCGCCGCCCGCAGGCTCCTGGGCGCGAACGGGCACGCTCAAGTCGAGCGCCGCCACCGCCAACACCAAGCAGCTGAATTTCATGGGGAACGCTTCCATTCTCTCTCAATCGAGGCGCGCACCGCTATGATATTAGGATGTCCGTGTCCCCTGAAACGATGGCGAAGTACGAAGCCGTGATCGGCCTCGAAGTACACGTCCAGCTCGCCACCAAGACCAAGATCTTCTGCGCCTGCCCTACCGGCTTCGGCGCGCAGCCTAACACCAACGTCTGTCCGGTCTGCCTCGGCATGCCCGGCGCGCTGCCCGTGTTGAACCGCCGCGTGGTGGAAATGGCCGTGCAGGCGGGCACGGCACTGAACTGCGAAGTCCGGGAATCATCCGTTTTCGCCCGCAAAAACTACTTCTATCCGGACCTCCCCAAGGGCTACCAGATCTCGCAGTACGACAAGCCTGTGGCCGAGCATGGCTTTGTCGACACGGTTCTGCCGGACGGCTCAACCAAACGCATCGGCGTCACTCGCGCGCACCTTGAGGACGACGCCGGCAAAAGCATCCACGACGGCTTTCGCGATTCCGAGCGCTACACCTATGTCGACCTCAACCGCTGCGGTACCCCGCTGGTCGAGATCGTCAGCGAGCCCGACATGCGCAGCGCCGATGAGGCCTACGCCTATCTCACCGAGCTCAAACTCCTGATGCAGTTCTGCGACGTCTCCACCTGCGACATGGAGAAAGGCCACCTGCGGTGCGACGCCAACGTGTCGGTGCGTATCAAGGGTGTCGAAAAGCTCGGAACCAAGGCCGAAGTCAAAAACCTGAACTCATTCCGCTTTCTCAAGCTGGCGATTGACTATGAGATCGCCCGCCAGGTCGAG
This sequence comes from Acidobacteriota bacterium, assembly GCA_043730365.1. GTDB lineage: Bacteria > Acidobacteriota > Terriglobia > Bryobacterales > Bryobacteraceae > VFZP01. Next base: position 2,021 of record JAYTKJ010000518.1, read on the forward strand.
TTGATTGAAGGCGGTGGCCGTGTCGTCCAGGAGACCCGGCTCTTCAATCCGGATACGGGCGAAACGGTGAGCATGCGGAGCAAGGAAGCCGCGCATGACTACCGCTATTTTCCTGAGCCCGATCTGCTTCCCCTCCGCATCAGCCAGAAGTGGATGAACGAGATCCGGTCCACCATGCCGGAGCTGCCGCCGGCCAAGCGCGCGCGCTTCATCCAGGAATACGGTCTCCGCGATTACGACACCCAGGTGCTCACGCAAACCCGCGAGCTCAGTGAATTCTTTGAGCGCGCGGTGAAGGCCTCGGGTGGCGAAGGCCGGTTGGCGGCCAATTGGGTGACCGGCGACTTAGCGGGCGCACTCAAGGCCGACGGCAAAGAGATCGGCGAGTCTCCGCTCAGCGCCGAAAGGCTCGGCGAACTGGTGAAGCTGATCGCATCCGGCGAAATCTCAGGCAAACTTGCCAAGGACATCTTCGCCAGGATGTGGACCTCGAACGACACCGCCAGCGCCATCATGGACCGCGAAGGCCTGCGTCAGATCAGCGATTCCAGTGCGATTGAGAAGATCTTGGATGACGTGATCGCTGCCAATCCCAAGCAGGTGGAGCAGTATAAGAGCGGCAAGACCGCTGTCGCCGGATTCCTGGTTGGACAAGTGATGAAGGCGTCGCGCGGGCAGGCCAATCCGCAGATGGTGCAGGACCTGCTCAAAGCCAAACTCGGCTAGCCGCCGACCCAGTACTTACGGGATCTGAGTCCCTTTCGCACAGGACCACCAGCCCAACTGTCCGGTACCCTACGTTTCCACACCCCAGTTCCATAGGACGATCCACCTCCGGGTCCTAATCTGAGAGTGTGAGGGCGAGCTTGAAAGCGACAGCGAAAACGAGCAAGCCTTCAAACCTATCTGAACGTTAGGTTGTCTTCTTCTCGGATTCTCTCTCTCCTTTTGCACCCCGGGGCCGATAACCCCGGGGTTTTTTTATTGGCCGAACCCACTTAACCACTTACACTACACGCGCCGGCGCCGGGCTGCGATCAACCCCAAACCGCCAACGGCAAGCATCGCGAAAGTGGAGGGCTCCGGTACATCTCCCGCTGTCGGCGGCAGCGGCGCATCGATGGTCGTCGCCGAACCGGTAAGCAGCAAGCCAACCGGGCTCGGACTCGGCGGCTCAGAGTTCACCACCGTGGCTTGGATGCGAACGGTGCCCGCGCCACCAGGTCCCCAGGTAATCGTGCCGGGGCCAACCATACCCACTCCCGGACCGCTGCAGAGCGCGCTACCGGCCGGCAGGAACGCGCAGCCCGTCGCGCCGCCCTGAGTAAGGGTATTGCCGGCGTGATTGAAGGTATTGATCGGTGAGCCGTTCAGCGAAACTACGATGCTTACCTGATTGTCGCCGGCAGTAAGGTAGCTGAGCGAACCACCCAGCCCGGCAGTGCTAAACGAAAGGTCAAAGAGGTATGTTCCGGGTAGGCCGCTGGTTGCCGGAGGGAGCACGCCATCGCTTGCCTGCGTGCCGACCCACTGAGATCCTGCCGGCGCGGGTAGCCAAACGACATTGGGGGAGGTCCCCAGGTTTGAAACGGCGACGGTGCCAGCCACATTCGGTCCGCTCCCTTGCCACGCGGCCACCCCAGTGTTGAGGTTGATGATGGCTCCCAACATCGAGCCGGAAAACAAAAGCGGGATTGCCAAAAGGCGCGTGGCCGCTGATGTGGGTTTAAGTTGCGGTTGCGCCTGAGGGCCACCGGGAAATCCTAATGAGTACAATCTGAAACGCATCTCCGAAACCTCCTAAGGTTCATTCGCCGAAAACGTCTCCCTCTCTCCAGGACAAGCTCCCTTGGGTTCCAGGTCCTATTTTGCCCAAGGGTACCATAGGCAATGCTTCCCCGGGTCGCTCTTCGAACCTGATAGACTTTCGCCGATATGGGACACCACTCTCACCTAAACCGCCGCGACCTGCTTCGCTCCATTCCGGTGTTGACCTCGGGTACGCTCCTGCTCCCGCTGCAAGGCCAAAAGCCGGATTCGAGCGCTCCCGCGATCATCCGCGGCTCGATTCAAGAAGCCTCCACGGGCCGACCGGTTCCCGCCAAGATTCGTGTCATTGAAGTGAACACCGGTCAGGTCTATATGCCCGAGCGCTCGATCAAGACGATGCCGGACCGGCGTCATTATTTCTACGCCCGGGGCCAGTACGAGGTCGCGGTGCCGGCAGGCCGGTACCGCATTGAAGGCGTGCGCGGAATCAGCCACGACATTGCGACCGAGTTCACCGAGGTAGGGTCCGGCCTGACGCACGTCGTCGATCTCAAAATTCCCATGCTCCGCGACATGAAGACCGCCGGCTGGTACTCGGGCAACACCCATACCCACTACCATCTGGCGATCGACGAGAATCCGGATGACCGCTTACGCATGGTGCCCCCCGCCGAAGATCTGGACGTCAGTTGCATCAGCTATCTCATCCGTAGTGACTCGCCCTACATCACCAACCGATACCCCATCGGCCGGCTGCCGGATTTTTCGCGCGACGGCACCATCATGGATATGGGCGAAGAGGCGAGAAACAACAAAGCCTTCGGTGATTTCGGCTACGGCCATGTGCTCTTTCTGAATATCCCGCGAGCGATTGAACCGGTCTCCACTGGGTTGCTGAGCAAGACCGCCCATGCGCCGGATTTCCCCACGCTGTCCATGCTTTGCGCGGAGGCTCGCCGCCTGGGCGGCACGACGATCTGGTGCCACAATGGCAGCGGCATGGAGTCTCCCGTGGCTGCGGCGCTTGGCCTGATGAGTGCCTATAACGTCGGCGACGGGCTCGATGCCGACTATTCGCGTTACTACGGGCTGCTGAACGCCGGCCTCGCCATTCCCGTCTCCACCGGCACCGATTGGTGGATCTACGATCACAATCGCGTGTTCGTCAAGACGGAGGGAGCGTTCACCTACGACAGTTGGATTGCCGGGATTCGCGCCGGGCGCACGATGGTATCGAACGGTCCACTGCTGGAGTTGACCGTGAATGGCCAGGGTCCGGGAGCCACTGTCCAAACCGCTTCCGGGCACGTGAAGGTGGTGGCCGACGTGATTTCGCGCATTCCATTTGAGCGCGTGGAGATTATCCAGGACGGCCGCGTCGTCGCCGATCAGGCATCGGTGCGCGGGCGCGCCGTACGGCTCGAACGCGAGCTTGAAGTGGAAGAAGGCGGCTGGATCGCGGCCCGCGTCACCGGCGGCGCCAAGACCTACGCCGGCTTCACCGCCTTCGCCCACACCAGCCCGGTGTATCTCCGCGTGCCGGGAACCGCCTATCGCCGGGCCGAGGCCATCGGCTCGTTCATTGATGAAATCGGCCGCTCGATGCGCGCCATAGGCAAGGGCTTCCAATTTGAAAGTGACGCACAGCGCGCCCTGGCGCTGGGTAAATTCGAGGAAGGCCGGAAAGCCTTCGGGGGTATGCTGTAAACCCGGCCGGTCTGGAT
>JAYTKJ010000519.1:0-16552 GCA_043730365.1 Acidobacteriota bacterium
AGGGGCTATCGATCCCATCGCAATTTCGCAAGCATCATCTACCTCATCGCCGGCAAACTCGATCTAACTTGTCAACCCACTTGAAACAGCGAAGAACCGATTTCGATCTACGTCACCGAAAGCACCATGCAGGAGCGCACCGCCTACCTGCGCCGCTATGCGCTGCGCGTCGATGGTTTCGTCTCGATCACCGCTCCTCTGAGCGGCGGCGAGTTGCTCACCAAGCCATTCGTCTTCAGCGGCCGCCGGCTGGCGCTCAATTATTCCACTTCCGCGGCCGGCAGCATCAGAGTTGAAATTCAGGACGCCGTCGGCCGTCCGCTGCCCGGCTTCACTTTCGCCGACAACGCTGAACTATATGGTGACTCGCTCGATCAGGTCGTGGAGTGGAAGAGCCCCGATGTCAATTCGCTGGCTGGTAAGCCGATTCGCCTTCGCTTCGAACTGCGCGACGCGGATCTTTACTCGTTCCGCTTCTCCGAGCGGTAGGGCTGCACTGCGCAGCCTTGCCCATTGACGGACAATGTGGACATGCCAATCAGGAAACAACGAACGACCCATGCGCTGCCGCAAACGGCGGCGCGCCGCCGCATCATCCCGAGGCTGCTGCTCCCCGTTCTCCTGGCGGCTTGCGCGCTTGCTCTCCAAGCCCAATCCACCGCTCTTGACCGCTACGTCGCCGCGCCCGATCCCTCCTACGCCTTCCGCCTGATCCGGAGCGCTACCGCGCCCGGTGTCAACGTCTATTTCCTCGAGCTGACGTCTCAAACCTGGATGACGCCGGCCGAAGTTGACCGTCCTGTTTGGAAGCACACGATAATCCTGTATGTTCCGGCTCAGCCCGTCAGTACCACAGCCATTCTGATCGTCAACGGTGGATCGAATGACGGGCCAGCGGCCGAAATCGATTCCAGTACCGCCACCGCCGCAGCCACCATTCGCAGCGTCGTAGCGGACTTGCGGATGATCCCAAATCAGCCGCTCACTTTTACCGGCGAGAGCAAACCGCGCTCGGAGGACTCCATCATCGCCTACTCGTGGGACAAGTTCCTGCGCGGTCGCGGCGAAACCTGGCCCCTCCACTTGCCGATGACCAAGGCCACCGTGCGCGCCATGGATGCCATCACGGCATTCTCCGCCAGCGCCGACGGCGGACGAATCACAGTAGACCGCTACCTGCTCTTTGGCGGTTCCAAACGCGGCTGGACGAGTTGGCTGACGGCAGCCGTCGATCGCCGCATCGTCGCCGTCGTCCCTGCGGTCACCGACCTGTTGAACCTTGAGCCATCCTTTCGCCATCACTGGCAGTCATACGGCCTCTGGACTCCCGCTCTGAGCGATTATGTCCAATCGGGTGTCATGGCCTGGTTCGGTTCCACACCCATGCGAAACCTCCTAGGCATCGTCGACCCATACGAGTATAGGCAGCGCTTCACCATGCCGAAGTACCTTATCAACGCGGCCGGAGATCAATACTTCCATCCGGCCTCCTCGCGATTCTACTTCGACGACCTGCCGGGCCCCAAATACCTCTGGTATGTTCCCAACGCCAGCCACATGCTCGAAGAGAAGTTCATCGAAGTATTCGGCAGCGGCTTTGCCTGGGCGGCCAATGTGATCGGCGGTAGGCCGCTCCCACGCTTCACTTGGGAGATGCCGGCGGACGGCCGCATTGTGCTGACCGCCACCGACCCGCCTTCCGACGTCAAGCTTTGGCAGGCGACCAACCCGGAAGGTCGCGATTTCCGCATCGAAGCAATCGGGCCGGCGTGGAAAAGTTCCACGGTCACCAGTTCCGGCAACGGTGTCTATGAGGCGTTGGTGCCCGCGCCGTCAAAAGGGTGGAGCGCATTCTACCTGGAAGTGACGTATCCGAGCGGCCTCATCTTCCCGCTCAAATTTTCGACGCCTCTCCGCATCGCACCCGACACGCTGCCGTTCCGCGCGCCCGTGGCCTCGGTGCTCGCCGCCAGCTTCCAACCTCTCACTGCCGCGGAGGCGATTGTTAGCGCCTTCGGGACGGATATGGCGGAGAAGACCGAGGCCGCAACGGCGGTTCCGCTCCCGGTGCAACTCGGCCAGACGACCGTGAAAGTGACCGATCAACTCGGAGTGCAGCGCAATGCGCAGCTCTTCTTCGTTTCACCCGGCCAGACCAATTTCTTAGTCCCCGCGGGTTCGGCCGCCGGGCCGGGCACCGTGGAGGTCTTGCGCAACGGCACTCGTGTTTCCCAAGGGCAGTTGCTGATTGATCCGCTCGCGCCGGGACTGTTCAGCGCCAACGGAAGCGGCCTGGGCATCGCCGCCGCCATCGCGCTCACGGTGAAGGCCGATGGCACGCAGGAGGGAAAAGCCATCGCCGATGCCGCCGGGCGCGCCGTGCCGGTTTCACTCGGTGCCGAGGGCGCCCGCGTGTTCCTCTCGCTCTATGGAACGGGCATGAGGAAGGCCGGCGCTGGCGCAAGCACCGCCACGGTCGGCGGGCAGGCGGTGGGCGTGGCCGGCCCCGTGCCCGCGCCCGGCTTCCCCGGCCTCGATCAGGTGAACCTCGGCCCGCTCCCGCTCTCGCTGGCCAGGGCGGGTGAAGTGGCGATCGTGCTCACGGTCGACGGAGTTCGCGCGAATGAAGTCAAAGTCGCTATCCAGTAGAAAAGAGTCTGGCGATCCGCCTGCGCTTCTCAAAACTCGAACCGCAAGCCCATTTGCATAGTCCGGTTGCTCTTCACCCTGCTGATCGTGCCGCCGCTGATGATATCGACGCGATTCTCCGGCAGATTGAAGTTTGGATGATTGGGGAGGTTGAACATCTCCATCCGCCACTGCAACGCGCGTTGGTGTTCAAACTTGAAGCGGCGAGATAGCGAGGCATTGAGGTTGAAGGCACCCGGGCCATCGAGAATGTTGCGTCCTGAGTTGCCGAAGCGGAACGCCCCTACCGGCACCACCGGAAATGCGGTGCGGTCAAACCATTGATCGACGCTGGGTGAGGGCAGCGCGCCTTTGCCCAAGCGGTCCGGCCGGCTGGCTTCGCCATTGGCGAAATTGAAGTTGGCGATTTTCGGCGTGAAGGGCTGCCCGGTGTACATCGTGCCCGTGCCGGCGATCTGCCAGTTGCGGAGCGCCGCGCGCCGCGACAGTACCGGTGACCATATGAAGCTGGTGGCGAAGGCGTGGCCAATATCGAAATCGGATCGGCCCCGTTCGCCCCTCAGGTTATAGGCGTCCTGCGCGTTGCCGAAGTTGTATTGGACGGTGCCGCCGGTATTGGAGCTCTCATCGATTGACTTGGAAAACGTGTAAGTGGCCCGCAGAAAGAGCTGGCGATGAAAGCGGCGGCGCAATGTCACCGAACCGGAATTGTAAATCGAGTTAGACCCATCGGCAATTACGTTGATCGTGGAGAACGCTGGATAGGGGCGGGGGAAGGCGCCGGTGGAGGCCCGCGCGGCCAGATCTCGCAGTTGCTGATTGAGATCGAAACGCCGTTGCAGGTGCGTGCCCTTGGAGCCGGCGTAAGCGATCTCGAGCACCGAGTCTTTGGCGAATTCATGCTCGGCGGTCAGGCTCCAGCTCTGCAGGTATTGGCTTTGGATGTTGGCGTCCTGGCCGCTGGTGGTTGTGACTCCTCCCACGGTCCGCCGCGCCGTGGGGAACGGGTCAGACATGGTCAAGGCCAGTGGATTGGTGGTCACCGCGCTGTAGGTTTCATTGATCGAGAACGGATACGTGTCGCTGTATTCATCCATCCGGTAGAGTGAACTCGACCCATAGAACAAGCCATAGCCACCGCGCAGCACCGAGGCCGTCTTGCCGAAAGGCCGCCACGCGAATCCGAAGCGCGGCGCAAAGTCCGTATAGTCCGTCTTGCGAATCGTGGCCGGCAGTCCCACGTCCGACGCCATCGCGATGTACTGCGACATGCCGGTGGATTGAATGCGCCGGTCAAAATCGTCAATCAGCCCTCGCCCGGCGATGACAATCTTGCCCAGGCTCGGAACAAACATGGACCACGCTCCAAACTTCTCCCTGGGCGGTTTCATCAGATCGTACCGGAGCCCAAAGTTCAACGTCAGTGTTGGCGTTACTTTGAAATCGTCCTGAATGAAAGCCGCATAGTTGGAGATCAGATGATACGGGCCGGCCGCGTCCAATTGCCGGCGCGTAGTTTGGGGGAAGCCCAGGACCAAATCGGCAATCGGCTGATTGGTGAAACGCCCCAGGAAGGTGACGCGGCCACGGGTATCGCCAAAGCTCCGCGAAAAATACTGCATGCGTAGGAAGTCGCCTCCATACTTCAGGCTGTGACGGCCGGCGATCCAGGTGAGACTGGCCGTGTACTGGTAGTTGTTGAAGGACCAGATTTTAGGGACGTCGTAGGCGGGACCCAACGAAATATATCCGCTGGCGTCCAGTTGCGGCAGTCCGCTCGCCACTGGATTGCCCGTGCCGCCCAGGAAGCCGGTGGCCGCGCCCCAATCCCGTTCACCGCTCAGCGGCCACACCTGGTTGTTGGTCTTGCGCGAGAAGTTGACGCTGGCTTCCAGAAACATGGTGGGCGTCAGCGTACGCAGATACCGCACGTAGGAAAGCAGATCGAGCGTATGGTTGGAGAGACCGAAAATCGGCAACGGTGACCGGCCGTTGACCACTGGGTCGAAAACCGAATTCGGCCTCCAGAACGTGCTCAGCGTGAGTCGATCCCTCGGGGTCAGATGGTGATCCACCTTGACGGCGAAATTGTTTGAGCTTTGCGTGCCGTTGCCCTGCGCGATGAAGTTGTTCGCTCCGCCGGTCAGGTTTGGGGCAGGGAAGTAGGACGCCAGCCGCAGAGAAACCGCGTTCAGCCGCGATACCGGGATCTGATTGTTGGGGAACGGGGCGCGTGCGATCGGGTCCGTAATGGCTATCCGTTTGCCGAATGCGTCCACGGCTTTCGAGAAATCGCCGCTCAGCATTTCCGGCTCCGGCACGATGCCCCGTTGCGTCTTGCCGTCAATCACGCGGGATGATTCCCAGGTCACCATGAAGAAGGTCCGGTCGCGCCCGTTGTAGAGTTTCGGTAGCCACACAGGGCCCGATACCGACGCGCCAAACTGGTTGCGCCGAAGCTTTGACTTGTCGACATCGAAATAGCCCGTCGCGTCGAATGCGTCGTTGCGCAGGAATTCGTAAGCTGACCCGCGGAAGCGATTCGAGCCGCTCTTGGTAACCGCCGTGAGCACGCCGCCGGCGTAGCGCCCATACTCGGCCGAGAACCCGGAGGTGATCATCTTGAATTCCTGCACGCCTTCCAGCGGTGGATTGATCACGGCGCCGGTGTTGCGGCGCTGCGTATTGTTCATGCCATCCAGCACGAAGCCGGTGTTGTCGGCGCGGCCACCGTTCACCGCATACGAGCCGTCGCCGCCGTCGCCTCTGGGGATCACGCCCCCGGTGAGCAGCGCCAGGTCTGCGAAGTTGCGGCTGTCCAAGGGCATTTCGGTGATCTCGGCAGCCGTGATGGTCTGTCCGCGCGTGCCGTTCTCGGTGTTGATCGCCGGCGGCGTATCGGTCACCGTCACGCTTTCGGCGGTGGATCCAAGTTCGAGCGTGATGTCGAGCCGCATTGTCTGGTCTACGGCCAGAGACAATTCCGGGTGTTGGTAGGTGTGAAAACCCGCCGCCCGCGCCTCCACCTGGTATCGTCCGGGTTGCAGATAAAGAATGGTGAAGTTGCCGGTCTCGTTCGAGGCAGCCTCCTGCCAGGCGTTGGTATCCAGGCTCGTTATTTTGACGGACGCCTTAGGCATGACAGCACCCGTGCTATCTACAACGCGGCCGGTGATTCGTGCCGACGGAGCTTGGGCCATGGCGGCCACCGCCGCGATCACGATTATGGCTGGCGCCTGCTTCACCACACCCGTCCCCCTGCTTCCTAAAACAACGCGGCGAGTGCATCGGGCGGTATCTGTTCTGCCGCTCTCTGCAACTGCTCACCAGCACTGGCCAGGTCCTGCATCGATGGCGCGCCCTCCGGGGCCAGCGCATTATAGGCGTCATTCAGCCCTTGCAACCCTTGCGTGACCTCGTTGATCGGCGCGTTCGCCGGTCCTCCCAGCAGACTCATCATGCCCGCCGCTTCCTGCAGCGAGTTCGGAGTCTGGTTCAACTGGCTGGCTACGTCACTCATCCCAGCGACAAACGTATCAGCCACTTCAGAAGCTCCACCCATCGCTTGAGCGACCTCCGGCGGCAGCGGAGGCGCCAGCTCGAGCGCCTGCTTCACTAGCTCTTCTCGCGACTGTCCGGCGGCTTGCGCGCAACTATGGGCGGCTGGAGTCAAATCCTGCGGATCCGGAAGAGGAATATGCTCGGGCAGGACGCGCGGCACCGGCGGAACGGGGATTTGGCTGAGCGCCTGTTGGTACAGCGCCGGGGCTTGGCCGCGAAGATCGTTGATCAAGCCGGCTGCTTGCGTCGGCAATCCGGCCAGATTCGGCATCGGTGGAACAGCGGGCAGCCCGGCGGCTTGCGTCAGTGGCCCCAGATTCGGCAACTGGTCAGCCAGGAAAGCCGGGATGTTGTTCTGCACCATCCGGGCCAGTTCGCCGCCCGTGGGCAGCCCGCCCGTCGCCGGTAGCGAGTTCAACAGTTGCTGCAGTTGCGCCGGATTCTGCATCGCGCCGGCTGCGGTGTTCACAGCGGCGAGCAGATCTGCGGGCGCCAGTTGGGAAAGCAGGGGCGTCAACTGCGACACCAGATTCGACGGCATACCGTCTAGAAAATTCTGGCCCCCCAGTTGATCCACCAGGCCGGCCGGACTCTGCGAGGCGAGCGAACGCAGTTGCTCCGATGCCGCCGACGCGGCCGCCGGGTTGAAGTTGTTCAATAGCGACGAAGGGTTGAGCGGCATCTTAGATTTTGATTCCCTGCTTGTGAAGGCGGCGCCGGAGGATCGAGATCTTGTCCGGTCCGCTTAGCTTCGAGTTGGCTAGCGCGTCGGCTGCCCAGGGCGCTTTGTCGAAATCCAATCCGTACATCGTCACCAGGTCAAGGATGCTGGCCACATTGTCCTCACGGGTGATGCCATGTCCGGCCGCTTGCGCGCGAATTTTCTGCACCAGCTTCTCTGTCCGCTCAAACTGTTGTGGCTTGAAGACGGAGGGAAACCGCTGCTGGGCGTAGTCAACCAGCTTCCGGTTGGCTTCCGCCAGCCGCTCACGCTGCATTGCTTCCACCGACTCCAGCCGCACTGTCAACAAACGGGCATCCTCCTGCCTTAGGATACGCGAGAAATCACGTCTCCAGGGCGCATCCTGCTTCGTCGATTGCGCTCGACCCTGGCGCTTCGTCGCGTCCTAAGGCGTCGGGCGATACACTGGGAGGCTATTGTGGCTGGCTCGAAGGCAAGAGGTCCGTTGCGTGAGTGGGGAGACTCGCCTCCGTGGGGCGGGTCCGGCGCTCCTGTTGACCGGTCTTCGGCGCGCCCCGACTTCCTGGATCGAAGCGGCTTTGATCCGGAGACCACCGCGCTGGCTGGCGTGCGGCTGCCCTGGAACCAGCCCGGCAAGCCGTTCTTTGCCGACGCGGGCGAACTACTCGATGAGCTGCTGGGACAGCTAAGGCAATTGACCGAATCGGTCGATCTGGAAAAACTCATCCAGCGCCTGCTCGGACCGCAATGTTTCACCCTGGGCGTTGTTTATGGGGTGGGCGAGAACTTCGTCGTCAGCGTTCTCGATCTCATGGGGATGTTCAAGACACTGCTGATGGCCGAGCTCTACGATTCGACGCGGCGCAACCCTGGCTGGACCGTCTGGCAGCCCGGCGGCGTTGCCAAGTACCTCACGGCCCAAATGCTCAATGAGTATTTCGGCGAAGAGATCCATCAGGCCGCCGAAGAGCGCGATGCCCTGTGGGCCGAGATCAAACGTGTCTTCGAAAATCCCGGCGATTTCTTCGGCGGGATGCGCGATCAGTATGTGAAGAAGTTCAACCGCCTGCTGGCTCTGAGCGCCGATCCGAGTCCGGAAAGCCAGTTTCAGGCAGGCCGGGTCTTCGGCGACTTGCTGATGGACGTGCTGGTGGTGATCGGCGCGGGCGCGGCTGTGGCCAAGGTGGCGTCGAAGGTGCCGCGCCTGCTGAAACTGGCCGGGAAGCTCAAGGGTAAGGTCGCGCTCCGCAGAGCGGTTGGTGCAGGCGAGGCGGAGGTCGCGGCGTCGAGAGGTGGGCCGCCTCCCAAGAAAGTCGCCAGGCCGTCGCCCGCCAGGGAACCGAAGCCGACAGCGTCACCTGAGAAGTTCAAAGATTATGTCTTCAAGCCGAGCGCAACTCATGGCAAAGACGCAGTTTTTCGCAGACTCGGGTACGGACCGGAGGACTCCGAAGCACTCGCTGAGATCTATCGAAAACAGGCGGCGGTGAAGTATGCTGAGGGAGACTTCAAGCTCGGCAAGAAGGACCAATGGGGCCAGCGCATCGATATTGTGATCGACCTGCCTGGGAAGGGTGGCGCTTCCGGAAGCAAGAGCCGCCTGGTGTCGGGCTGGATGATTCGAGAGGACGGGACTATCTCGCTGAACACGCCGTTCAGTGGGCATCCCGATTAGAACTATGTTAAAGAACTACACGCGTGTCCGCCTGCTGACCGACCGCTTCTGCCAAGAGGGAGCTTCCGCCGGAGATATCGGCTACGTCATTGAAGTCTATCCGGGCCCGGAGTATGAAGTGGAAATATCGGGTAAGGGCGGCGTTACGGTGGCGCAAATCGTTGTCGCCGAGGAGGAACTGGCCGCCGAGCCCGAACCGATAAGTAGTTTAGGTGAATTGGACTAGACAAGCTTGCGTCTCTGGGGGCTCGAACCTCTAAGAGGGCCAGTTGCAGTCCTGGAGAGGGCCCCGGAGAACCCGTCCACGCCTCACTCCGTCAGCCAGTAGTTACCGATTGATATGATGAGGAAACGGATTTTCGAATAGGATAGAAACCCCATGCCCCTAGCAGCCCGAATCGGAGACATGCACGTTTGCCCGATGGTCACGCCCGGCGTTCCCCCCGTCCCGCACGTGGGCGGGCCGGTGTCGATGGGCGCACCCACCGTGATGACCGGCTTCATGCCGCAGGCCCGCCTTGGCGACATGCTGGTCTGCGTCGGTCCCCCAGACGTTATCGCAATGGGCTCGATGACGGTGATGGTCTGCGGCCAGCCGGCAGCCCGCATGGGCGATCCTACCGTGCACGGCGGCAGCATCGTCATCGGCTGCCCCACCGTGATTATCGGCGGCTGACCGCGCATGCAGCCTTTTCCGCACAATCCAGATGACGCCGCACTCACGGCGAGGCTGGCGATTGACAAGCGGCAATTTGAAGCGCTGGCTGGCGACGCTCCGGGAAAACCGGTCGCTTACTATACGGACGCCAGCCGATTGGCCTTCGGACTCGCCTGCCTCTCGTATGGCTTCGATACCCCCGCCGCTGAGGTGAAGTCGTATCTGGTGGGCGCCACCCGCTATGCATCTCGCGCGGTGGCCTGCGATGATCTGATGGATCCGGTTACCTATCAGCGGTATCTGTCACTGGCCATCTGGACCAACGACACCAATTTCCGTGGGCGGCTGACTGGGTTTGACCGCAGCCAGTTCACGCATCCTGAGATCGTCTGTGACGAAGTCGTTTATCGTTTGGCCGAGGCAACGTCGGCTTTGGCCCGGAAGCGGCAAGAGATGGCTGTCGAGTGCGCCGAAAGCGGTCTCAAACGGATCACCCGAGGTCTGGTGAGTACGGCCACCGTCAATGCGGTGGCGCCGCTCCTGCAAATCACTCACGCCACGGCCAAAGGCGACTTATACACGTTACGCGGAGCGGTGGGCGAACGCAATACCTACTATCTGCGTTCGGTATCGAACGAGGCGGCGCGCACCAACCCCGAAGTGCTTATAGATCTGGTGGGTTTGGCGTTGGTTCGATTGGCGGCGGCAGACTATGGGCTAGCGGTGGATCCCAAAAGCCTGTTCATGCCTTTGGGGCTGTCCTAGCGACCATATATGCCCGAACCTCTGATCCTGGTGGTCTGGCTGGAAGTGCGACGGGAGTCGGCGGCGGCGTTCTCGCAATACGAGGCAGCCGCGGCGGTGATCATGGCCCGGCATCATGGCCGAATTGAACGAGCGATAGAACTGGAGAGCCAGCCTCAAGACGCCACGTTCCGCCATGTCCACCTCGTACATTTTGACGATGCTGTTGCTTTTGACTCCTACCGCCAGGATCCTGACTTGCTCAGCCTGGCCCCGCTTCGTCAGGTCGCGATCCTTGACACGCGGATTTGGCGAGGGCGGGACTTGCCGGACTTTCCAGGGTAGGCGAAACGCCTTGACACGAAACGCCCCTCGGTTGACTTCGGCCGTTTGCTCGGCTATAGTTCTGAAGTATAGAAATCTCAAGGGGTTGTGGCGTTTGTCCCATTGGGCACGTTTCCCGGCGGAACTCCCCACGGCTTCCTTGCAAATCGTAGGCTTTCGGGAGCTTCGGCGATGTCGAGCAACCAAAACGAACACTGGCCCGGGACACCATCCGAAGCAGCGGGTGACTCGGAGAATTTTGAGCAGCTGCTGGACGAGTCCTTACACGCGCCGGCCCACGGGCACGGCGAGGTCATGCAAGGCATCGTCGTCAAAGTCACGTCCAAAGGGGTCTTTGTCGACGTCGGCTTCAAAACCGAAGGCGTAGTTCCGCGCTCGGAATTTGAACAACCAGACGGCACGGTTTCGGTTAAGCCGGGCGATGAGCTTGATTGCGTTGTAGACCGCGGCGGCGAAGATCAACTCGAAGGCTATCTGCCGCTGTCGCATTTAAAAGCGGCGCGCATGAAGGCCTGGGACACTCTGGAAACGGCGTTCCGAAGCGGTCTGTTGGTTTCCGGTCGCGTGGTAGGCCGCACCAAAGGCGGTCTTGACGTTGACGTCGGCGTTCCCGCTTTCATGCCCGGGTCGCAGATTGACGTTAGACCCTATACTAACCCCGATTCACTCTTCGGCTTCGATATCGCCGTCAAGATCGTCAAGCTGAACCGGCGTCGCGGCAACGTGGTGGTGTCTCGCAAGGCTGCCATGGAAGAAGAGGGCGGCAATCTCAAGCAGGAGACACTGGCTCAACTGGAAGAGGGCGCCATTGTGACCGGCGTCGTCAAGAATCTCACCGAGTACGGCGCCTTTGTCGACCTGGGCGGCATCGACGGGCTGCTGCACGTTACCGACATCTCCCATGGCCGGATTGGCCATCCATCAGAAGTCCTGGATGTGGGCGATCAGATCACCGTCAAGGTGCTCAAACTGGATCGCGAGAAAGAGCGGATTTCGCTCGGCCTCAAGCAGGTAACGCCGGATCCTTGGAGTTCGGTGGTGGATCGCTATCAGCCGGGCACACGCGTTGAGGGCCGCGTCGTCAGCGTGACCGACTACGGCGCTTTTATCGAACTCGAAGCGGGCGTGGAAGGCCTCATCCATATTTCTGAGATGACTTGGTCTCGCCGCATGCGTCATCCCTCCAAAGTGATGAAGCCGGGAGACGTCATCCAGGCCGTCGTGCTGGAAGTCAAGGCAGACCAACATCGTGTCTCCCTGGGCGTTAAGCAGATGGAAGCCGATCCCTGGACCACCGTCGCTCAGCGCTACAGCGTAGGCTCGGTCGTGGAAGGGCGTGTGCGGAAACTGAGCGATTTCGGCGCCTTTATCGAAATCGAGGAAGGCATTGACGGCTTGGTGCATGTCTCTGACCTCAGTTGGATCAAGCGTGTCAAGAATCCCTCCGAGCTGCTCAAGAAGGGGCAAGTTACTCAGGCCGTGATTCTGGCCATTGATGCTGAGAACCGGCGCCTGTCGCTGGGGATCAAACAGTTGCAGCCAGACTCGTGGGAGACCTTTTTCCATGCCCACAATCCGGGCGACATCGTGCGAGGCGTGGTCACGAGGGCGGCCAAGTTCGGTGTCTTTGTCGAATTGGCGCCAGGCGTGGAGGGGCTATGCCATCAATCCGAGACACCCTATTCGGCGAGCCGGGGCAAGGACGATCCAGCGCTCCCGATCGGCGTCGAGATGGATTTCAAGATCATCAAAATGGTTGAGTCTGACCACAAGATCGGGTTGAGCGCCAAAGCGGTCACCGACGAAGAGGAGCGCAGCCGGATGACAGAGTACCACCGGCAGGCTGCCGCGGCTTCGGTTCACTTTGAAGGCGCGGTGACGGACCCGCACGATGAAGAGCCCAGGTAGGCTGCGGTCCAAGGCATGGTAGGATAAGGGTTTACAAGCGGTTAGGAGATTTTACCAGTGGCTACGATGACCAAGGCAGATCTGATCGAGGAAGTGTCCCGCGTGGTGGAAATGACCCGCAAGGATTCCGAAGTCATCGTCGAAGCCATCTTCGACAGCATTGTGAAGTCCCTGAAGACCGATGACAAGATCGAGATTCGGGGCTTTGGCAGCTTCCGCACTCGCCAGCGTCAGGCGCGCATCGGGCGCAATCCCAAGACGGGCACTCGCGTGGAAGTGCCGGCCAAGCGCATTCCGTATTTCAAGCCCAGCAAGGAACTGAAGGATTTGGTCAACGGCGATTCGGCCGTCGTCGCGTCCGTCAGTGTGCCCCCGGCTTCCCTCTAATAGCGGCCCCGTCATGGACCGTCTCTGGACTCCCTGGCGCTACCAGTACGTTACCAAGGCATTGCCTGTTCCTGCCTCCGGGAGTTCCTGCGTCTTTTGCGCAAAGGCCGAAGCCTCAAATGACGACGCCGATCTGGTGGTGCATCGCGGCGCTCACAATTTCGTGCTTCTCAATCTGTTTCCCTATTCCTGCGGACACTTGATGATCGCTCCATTTGAGCACGTCGATTCGCTGGCCGGCGCTGCCCGCGAGACGGCCGCCGAAATGATGGACCTGGCCCGCACCGCCGAAGCCGTCCTGCGCCAGGTTTATCGGTGTCCGGGAATCAATCTCGGCATGAATCTGGGCGAGTGCGCCGGGGCTGGCGTGGCTGGTCACATTCATTTGCATATTGTGCCGCGTTGGCCAGGCGATGCCAACTTCATGACCACGACGGCTGAGACGCGCGTTTTGCCGGAGGATCTGGCGGTGACGCTGCAGCGGGTGCGGGACGGGTGGTTGGCTTAGACCCGACATGTACAGATTCCTGTACAATGTTGGATGTGAAGACGCTGACCTACACCCACGCGCGCAATCATCTTGCCTCCTCCGGGATCCTCGGCGGGGAATCGGAAAACCCGAGCCGCTGAAGTTTCATCTCGCTGGTTGTTGGTCGCGGCGAATCGATCACCAGCATCGTCTGGTCTATCAGCTCGACGGGCGGACGATAACCATCATTCAGTGCCGGTACCACTACTGAGGTCTCGCATCCACGCCTCCAGTTGCGTGCGAACGCTTCCTTTGGTCCGCGAAGGTTGCCAATCGCGGTTGCCGTTGAATGACGGGTACCACGCGTTCAGACCTTCGGGTGCCGATCAGTAGATCATGAGGCTCCCGCGTCCGTTGGCATGCGAATTCGAACCGAGCCACGCGAACAGCGCCGACGGGCTAAAGGCGACGATGCGGCGACCTCCGCCAAGTCCTAGTGGCTTTGTCACCCTGACCAAAATGGTGCTCGGCAACGACACGCCCGGAGTGAACGGCGGGAAGGCCGACTCATCTCGCGGACGCCCTGCTCCCTTAACTTTGCGGCAATCGCAAGCTGAATCAGCTCCAGGAAACGCGATCGTCGCCAGCGCCGGGCGGGGATTGGTATCGGTGTGAGTTGCGGTTCGTTCGTCATCATCCGCCACCCCGCAATTCCCGCTCGATATTGTTGCGAGCCCGCTTTTCGTAGTCCGCGAAACGCGAGTCCGGGTAGATCACTGCCTGCTCCAGAAACCGCCGCATAAAGTCCGCGCGACCCCGGCGAAAATCGGCTTCCGGCACGTGGGCATACTCGGAGCGCACCTGCGCCGCGTACTCATCGTAACGCGCCGGCGCCGCCGCCAGGATCGCCAGGTCGAGCGAAATCAGCAGTCGGGCGTCGTCGCCATCACAACTGCCCGCTCCGTGCCTGGTGGCCAGGATCAACGCCGCTGTTCGATCAATGACGCCGGCCCGCTCCCCTAACTCCGCCAACGCCTCGCGTGCCACTTGCGCGCTATCGGCCTCGTTGGTTGAGCTGCGCGGGTGATAGACGTAATCGTGAAACCAGATGGCCCATTCAACCGCCTGATCAAGCGGCTCCCAGCGCGCCGCCTCGGCGAAAATATGCTCCAGGTGCGCAAGCGAGTGGTAGTGGCGGTGCGGCTCCGAGTAAGCAGCCGCCAAGCGCAGCCACCACGCTTCGTTGCCCGCGTCGCGCAGCCATCGCTGCCTGAGTGCTGTTGTCATTTGAGCATCAATAGACTCAAAATACCGCGGCCAGTCCAGGCGGCGGTGCGGATCCAATTGGTGGCCACTAGTCGGGAGTGCGCCGCCACCTGAAAACCGGCGGCCAACTCCTCATGCCGGGGCACTTGCAAGAAAAACGTGGAAAGCCAAACGATCGCGAGCAAACCCGCGCCGGCCCACGTCATCCAAACAGGAACGACCGCCCGCGCCGCCGGCGGCGTCAGCAGCAGCGCTACCGTCGCCGCCAGTTCAATCAACATCACTGGCATGACCACCCACGTCGTTCGCTGAGAGTGGCTCTGCGCGTAGCGGGCAAACTCCGCCGCGCCCACGCCGGCAAACAGCGGGTAGTGCACCACCTGCACAAACCACACCAAGCCGGTCATGAACCACGTCGCCGCGGCGTGTACGAGTAGCAGTATCATCAGCCCCTCAAGCTCCCACATAGCGGGCATACAGGCTGCGCGCGATACCGGTATCCTGGGTGCCTTTAATGATCGCCCGCCCGTCCGGAAAAACCGTGAGTTCGTACGGCGCGATGAAGAACCGCAGCGCAAATTCATTGGCCCGCACCGGCCCCAACGGCTCCAGAGCTCGGCCCAACTCGGCCAGGTTCACCGGCCGATTCCGTTCGTGAATCTGCACCGCATTGCGGCCGCATAAGCTAATGGGCGCGCGCCGATGGCCCGATAAGAGCGGGAAACCTCCGTGAGCGCACACAGGGCAATCGGCATCCCGCGCGGGCTGATCGCTTTGCCGCAAGGCGCCGGTCCATACGTCCACCGTAGTGATGCGGCGCGGCACCGCTTCACGATGGCCGGAGAGAATCTGCAGCGCCATCGTCACCTGCAACGCGCCGATCAACGTCGTGATCGTAGCCAGCACCCCCGCTGTCTCGCAGGTTGGTTGCGCGCCAGAAGGAGGATCCGGGTACAGGCAAGCCAGACAGGGCGTCTCCCCCGGCAGGACGGGCATGGCCAAGCCGTAGCTGCCCACCGCGCCGCCGTAAATCCAGGGCAGGTTCCCGCGCACGGCAAATTCGTTGATCAGATAGCGCGTCTCGAAATTATCGGTGCCGTCCAGGATCAACTCCACGTCGCTCAGGAGTTCGTCGGCGTTGGCTGCCGTCAAATCGGCCACCACCGGCTCCACCTCCACGCCGGAATTGATGCGCGCCAAGTGCCGGGCGGCCGCGGCGGCCTTGGGCAACCCCTCGGTGGCGTCGTTTTCCTCATACAGCCACTGGCGCTGCAGGTTGTTCAATTCCACGTAGTCCCGGTCCACGATGCGCAGAAATCCCACCCCGGCCCGAGCCAGCGCCGCGGCGTGATAGGTACCCAGCGCGCCACAGCCGGCAATCGCCACGCGAGACTGGGCCAGCTTGCGTTGGCCCTCTTGGCCGAGCGGCGCAAAGCGCTCCTGGCGGGAATAACGGTCAGATTCAGGCATTGTGAGCTAAGTCGGGGAATGGGCCGGATTCGCTTATCGGGCCGCCCTTTTTATATCATGACAAAGAGTGATACGAGCAAGCCCGCGACTCGTCGCCGCGCTGGCCTGGCTCTATTTTGCCGGAGCGTTAGCCGCCGCCAGCGAGGATTACCGAAACCTGCCGATCCTGGGCATCGGCTTTGTTCCTGAGCAGCAGCCCCTTCAGCCGGAACAGCTATCCAAGCTCCTCCCCTTCAAAATTGGTGACAAGCTGGATCCGGCCGCGTTGCGTCTGGCCATCGAGCGCATGCATTCCACCGGGCGCTACCTTGAGATCGCCGTTGAAGCCGAACGGCGGGGTGAGGGCGTCGCGCTCAAGTTCGTCACCAAAGGCACCTGGTTCATCGGGCGCGTTTCCACCGATGGTGTCCACGACCCTCCCAACCGGGGCCAATTGGTCAGCGCCTCCAAGCTTCATCTCGGAGACGAATTCAATACCAGCGACCTGCAAGCTGCGTCCAATGGCTTGAAGGCTAAGCTCGAAGCGAATGGCTTCTTTGAAGCCCACATCGATCCGGCTATCGCGTATGACGAGCCGCGCCAGCAAGCCAACATCGATTTCCATATCGATCCAGGCCCACGCGCCAAGTTCAATCCGCCGACGGTGCAGGGTGTGACACCGGAGGAGGCCCAACATCTGATCGGCCAGACTCGCTGGAAGTATCCCGGCGGTTTCCT
>JAYTKJ010000520.1:0-14048 GCA_043730365.1 Acidobacteriota bacterium
CATGTCGATAGCGAGTGCCGGAATCACGAGTAACATCGGGAAGGTGCTGGGCACGAAATGCGTCACCTGATGGAGGATTGGCCCCAGCTTGGGCTCAGCTGGAAACAACGGCAGCACCAGATTCATCACGTGCCAGAAGAGCATGTACACCGCCGCCACCTTCGTCGTCGCCCAGCGCGCGCCTGTTGAACCCGAGACCGCGAACAGGAAGAACGGAATGGCCAAACCAACCGCTCGATAATACACGGCCGAGTGCATGTTCACTCGGAACGTGTACTCCATGATGAAGGTGCCCATGTTCACAACGGCGAGGCCCCCCATGTAGATGTAGAGGCGGCGTAAAGTTCGCAAGTGTGCGCCTTCAGCGCGGTTCATGCAGCCAAGGATGAGCATGATGGCCCCGAGCTGAATATTGAAAATGCCCATGGCGAGCAGCGTGTGCGGTGGGCTGATGATGCGCACATCGAGGCCGTAGGCGGAGTGCCACCAGTCGTCGAAAGGCGCCGAAGTGAGCATCGCCACACCACCCCACGCCATGATGAAGGCGCCGAGCGGCCCGCGGAACCCCCACATTCTCACACCGGCTTGGCGAAGCTGATCGGCGGTTTTTGAAAACGTCGCCGTGAGGATCATGTAGCCGCTGGAAAGACCGGCCAGCACGCCACACATATAGATGGCCAAGTGAGCCGGGGTCCAAAACGTGTCGCGCCCGATAGAGCGATGCCAGGAGATATCCCAATGCACGCCGATCATGGACGACGTATTGGCCAGCACCGCGCACCAGACATACCAGGGAACCGCCGACTGTAGCGCCGCCGCGGCGCGAGGCATGGGGAGCGAGACCGCTTGAGCCATATAATTCGATGATAGTGTTCTCCAAGATTCTTCGCCGAACCCACCTGTACCTGGCGCTCTTCCTGACGCCTTGGGTGCTCATGTACACGCTGTCCACCTTCGTGATGAATCATCGCGACTGGTTCCGGGGCCGCCCGCCGGCTCCGCCCAAGTGGGAGCGAGTGAGGGAGCAGGTCTACGTGGGGCAGTTCCCGGCCGGCGCGTCCACGTCGATCCAGGCAGAGCAGATCCTGATGAGCCTCGGTATCGATGGGGCGCATCAGGCGTCTATACGCGACGGCAAGCTGGTGATCCAACGCAACACGGCCACGCAGCCGCTGCGGCTCACCTTCACACCGGAGTCCAAGCAGTTGCTGCTGGAGCGGCAGGCGCCCAATGCTTCAGCATTCCTCGAGCGCATGCATCGCAGACGCGGGTTCGAAACCGGATATGCGCTGGACAACGTCTGGGCTTTCACGGTTGATTTGTTTATCGCCGGCGTGATTTTCTGGGCGTTGTCCGGTCTGTGGATGTGGTGGGAGTTGAAGGTGACGCGCACGCTCGGGGCCCTGGCGCTCGTGGGGGGCGTGGCGCTGTTCGCGTTTTTCCTGGCGGTGCTGTAATGACGAACAGCCACCTCAATCGCCGTCTCCATCTCTATTTGGCGTTGTTTCTGCTGCCGTGGTTTCTCATGTACGGTGTGAGTTCGATTCCTTTCAGCCACAACAGCTACTTCGAGGCACGCGATAAGGCCAAAGGCCTCCCGCTTTGGAATAAGCGGTTTGAACGAAGCTACGACGTGCCTGTGCCTGAGGGCCCTGACCTGAAATCGCTGGGTGACCGGATCATGAAGGACACCGGGCTCCAGGGTTCCTACGGCACGTATCGCCAGAGTCCCAACCAGATCAACGTGTACGTCTACTCGTTCTGGAAGTCAACCCAGGTGAAGTATTTCATTGACGAACGGAGGCTCGTCGCCGAGGACCGCCGCTTCCGTTGGGACCATTTCCTGACCGGCATGCATGCCCAAGGGGGCTTTGAGAATGGCGGCTTCAGCAATCTCTGGGCGATGGTGGTCGACTTGGTGTGTCTCGGCATGATTCTGTGGGTCTTGACCGGCCTGTTGATGTGGTGGAGCCTGCCGTTTGCGCGATGGTGGGGCTGGCTGGCGTTTGGCTCCGGCATGTTGACCTTCGGACTGTTTGTTTGGCGACTTTGACGAAACGAATGTGGAGGTATCTTCGTCTTTGACAGCATGCGGTGCTCTGCCCTTTTTCTGTGTCTGACGGTTTCGCCTGTTTTCGCCCAAGACTTTTTCCCGCTCCATGTTGGCAATCAATGGATTTATCGGACTGCTCTTTTTGGCAGGCAAAGTGTCACGGTGGTCGATATTCCTCGCACCGAGATCGTCGGCGATCAAACATATTCGGTAGTTCGCGGTTTTGAAGACGGCCCGGCTCTTTTGCGGATGGGGTCCGATAATGCCACGCTCTATCGCTATAACGAGAACATCAAGGCGGAGGAAGTTTGGGCCGTTTTCTCCACCAAAGAAGGCGACACCTATCGCACGGCGATCAACTCGTGCAACCAATCGGCGCGCGTGGAGTCGCGGAGCGCCAAGACGACCGTGCCCGCCGGTGAATTCTGGAACTCGCTGGCCATTCGTTATCTACCGGCCAACTGCGCCGATGCCGGGCTCGATAGCGAAGTCTACGCACCGTACATCGGGCTGGTGGAGCGGACGTCGATTACGATTGCCGGGCCCCGGCGGATGCAACTCATCTACGCACGAGTGGGCGGCGTCACGGTGTTATCCGCGCCCGAGGTTTCGTTTACGGTCGGGCTCGATCAAGCCAGTTACGCGGCGGCCGACACTGCGACCGTGCGGATGACGTTGCGAAATACCTCTGCCACGCCGTCAGTGCTCCGCTTCAACTCGGGCCAGCGGTTTGACATCCTGATCCGCGACGCGGCGGGCACGGCAGTGTACCGATGGTCTGCCACCCGGACCTTCGCGGCGGTGACAGGCCGCGAGGAGATCGCCGCGGGCGAACGCAACTACGTCGAGCCCGTGCCGCTGGCCAATCTGTCGGGTCAACCTCTCCCCGCAGGCCGATACACGTTGGAGGCCTGGATCACCGGGAGCGGACCGCGCCCCGAGTATGCAGGCACCCTGGGTTTCGACGTACGATAAAAGACTTGAGCAACTCACCCGGAAGTTACAAGCCGTTCAAGGAAGCTCAGCGCGCGCAAGTGAGCTTTCTCTCGGCACTGGAAAAGCGCACTCTGATCTGGCTGGCCCAGCGCATGCCCGCCGCGGTCAACTCAGATCACTTGACGTCGCTAGGCTTGCTGTCGCTAATAGGTGCTGGGCTGAGCTACTGGTATGCGCGCGAGCACCAGATCGGCCTGGTCCTGGTCATTGGGTTTCTCATCACCAATTGGTTTGGCGATTCACTCGATGGCACGCTGGCTCGCGTCCGCAACCGGCAGCGGCCACGCTACGGATTCTACGTGGACCATATCGTGGATATGTTCGGCACACTCTTCCTGCTAGGCGGGTTGGGGATGTCCGGCTTCATGTCGCACTCGGTGGCCACGGCGCTCATCGTGATCTACTTCATGCTCTCGATTGAGGTGTACCTGACCACGTACACGATCGGCACCTTTCACCTTTCGTTCTGGAAGTTCAGTCCCACCGAGTTGCGCATCCTGCTCTGTATTGGCAATCTAGTGCTACTCGCCGGAGAGACCACGGGCCGGATCGGCGATCGCGAATTCCTCCTCTTTGATATTGGCGGGCTGGTCGGCTTGGCCGGCATGACGCTGATGCTCTTGTGGGCCGTCTACAAACACACCGTTCAACTCTACAACGAAGAACGCCTGGACTAGCGGCGTGCGCCCACTGCTGTTGCGCTGGCTGAAGTTCAACGCCGTGGGCGGCGTTGGAATCCTCGTCCAATTGGGGGCCCTGGCACTCTTCAAGAGCGGCTTGAAATGGCCGCTCGACTACGCGACCGCTGCCGCTGTTGAAATCGCCGTACTTCACAATTTCTTCTGGCACGAGCGCTGGACCTGGGGCGACCGGCGAGGCCGCGGGCAGGATTCGCTCGCGCGCCTCGTGCGCTTCAATCTCACCACCGGTTTGCTCTCCATTCTGGCCAACGTGTTTTTCACACGGCTGCTGGTGGGGAATTTTCGAGTACCATATTTGGCGGCGAACCTGATGGCGATCGCAATCACATCGATAGGGAATTTTCTGGTCTCCGAGTATGTGGTGTTCCGGCCTCGGGAGTCGCGCGGCTAGATGTCCCAACCGGCAGCCGCGATTGAATTCACCGGCGTGAGCCGTCGCTTTGACGACGGCTACGTGGCTATCGAGAACATAGATCTGCGCGTGGAGGCCGGGCGATTTGTGTCCGTGGTGGGTCCGAGCGGCTGCGGCAAATCCACGCTGCTCAGTTTGGCCGCCGGACTCCTCACGCCCACAGCCGGCAGCGTTGGTATCTTCGGGCAACGTCTGGCTAGCCTTAACGCGCGAGCCGGCTATCTTTTCCAGCAGGACGCACTGCTGCCATGGAAAACGGTGCTGGAGAATGTGGCGTTGGGGCCAACGTTTCGAGGCCGCGACGCCAACCAGGAGGCACGCGAGTGGGTGGGCCGCGTTGGTCTTAAAGGCTTCGAGGACCGCTATCCGGCGCAACTGAGCGGCGGCATGCGCAAGCGCGTGGCGCTGGCACAGACGTGGATTGCCAAGCCCGACATCGTACTGATGGATGAGCCTTTCAGCGCCCTCGACGTCCATACACGCGTGCGCATGGAGACAGCAGTGCTGGAGTTGTGGACCGGTTCGGGCAAGACCGTACTCTTTGTAACCCATGACCTCGAAGAAGCGATTGCCCTTGGTGACGAGGTGGTGGTGCTGTCGGCGGGCCCGGCAGCGGGCATCGTCGCGCGCTTCGAGGTAGATCTGCCGCGGCCTCGGCCCTTGCTGGACATACGCACGGACTCGCGCTTTCACGCGCTCTACGCCAAAGTCTGGTCGGCTTTACGCGCCGAAGTGATGAGGAGCCATGAGCGGCACATCTGATTCGCACGGCCGTCTGATGCCCGTCTGGCAGATCCTCCTGGGCGTGACGTTCCTGTCGATTTGGGAGGCTGGAGCGCGTTCCGGTTGGCTTGACCGGTTCTACTTCAGCCGCCCCAGTGACGTGGCCCTGCGCGTCTGGGAGTGGATGGTGACGGGCTCGGTATGGCCGCATCTGGGAACCACGCTACTCGAGGCCGCTCTCTCATTTTTCATCGGCGGGGCCGCGGGTATCGGCGCAGGTTTCCTGCTGGCGCGGCGCCGCTGGCTGGGAGCGTTGTTCGATCCCTACATCCGCATTGCCAACGCCCTGCCCCGCGTGGTGCTGGCGCCGATCTTCCTGCTTTGGTTTGGTCTCGGCATCTGGTCCAAGGTGGCGCTGGGAGTCACAGTGGTGTTCTTCATCGTCTTCTTCAATACGTTTCAGGGAGTGAGGGAAGTGGACCCGGTGCTGGTCAACAACGCCCGGATGCTGGGAGCGCGCGAACGCGATCTGGTCAAGCACGTGTTGATGCCCAGCGCGATGGCATGGATCTTTTCGAGCCTGCACATCAGCGTCGGCTTTGCCATCATCGCCGTCGTAGTGGGCGAGTATCTCGGCTCCTCACGCGGCATCGGTTATGTGATCGCGCAAGCGGAGGGCGTGTTCGATACGACGGGAGTTTTCGCAGGCATGACGGTGCTTTCGGCGGTGGTGCTGCTGGTGGGCGCGGGCGTCAATGCCGCCGAGCACCGCCTGCTGCGGTGGAAGCGCCAGGCGTAATACCATCGGAAGCCATGCTCAAATGGTTGGTCATCGGCATTGGCGACATCACGATCAAGCGCGTTTTGCCCGCGATATTGGCGGAACCGCGAAGCCGCTTGGTTGGCTTGGTCACGCGAGACAAGGCGAAAGCCGTACCCTATGGCGTGCCGGGTTGGATCGATCTGCAGGCTGCACTACGCGAGTCTGGATGTGACGCGGTGTATGTGGGCACGCCGGTGGTGCTGCACGCCGAGCAGACCATCGCTTCGCTGCGTGCGGGAAAGCAAGTGCTTTGCGAGAAGCCAACGGCGATGAACTATGCCGAGGCTTGCGCCATGCGGCAAGTGGCCGTGGAGACGAGCCGCCTGCTGGGAGTGGCTTACTACCGGCGGATGTATCCGAAGGTCAATCGCGCCAAGCAACTGATTGAAGACGGCGCGATCGGCCGCGTGGTCTTTGCCGAAGCGACGGCGCATAGTTGGTTCCCGGAAGCGGAGGCCAAAGACGCCTGGCGTGCCGATCCCACAATGTCCGGCGGCGGGCCGCTCTATGACATCGCCTCTCACCGCATTGACCTGATGAACTATCTCTTCGGCCGGCCCCGGCGCGCGTGCGGGCAAATTTCAAACGCCGTGCACTGCTACGCCGTCGAGGACAACGCCACGGTGATGATCGAATACGCCGGCGGTGTGCGAGGGCTGGTGGATGCGCGATGGCACTCGAAGGTGGTGCGGGACGAGTTCCGTCTTCGTGGTACCGACGGTGAACTGGATTTGTCACCGCTGAACGATCCGAATTTCGTCACTCCATCCGGGCATGAGCATATCGCCGCGCCGGCCAATCTGCATTACCCGTGCGTGGAAGAGTTCGTCACATCGGCTCTCGAGGGGAGCGCTTTCCGGAGTTCGATTGCCAGCGCGGTCTGGGTGGATTGGGTGACGCGCGAGGTGATGGAGCGGTAGTCGGTCCGGCCAACAGAGTTCAGCAAATGCTTGACCACCGTTAGGCATTTGCTGAACTGTAAAGACCACCCCCTGGCACGGAGTGGCACCTTCGGTTGATAGGGTAGGCGACAAGTTGATCTTCAATTGGGCTCTTGTAGGAGGTTGGAAATCGTGATACTCGATACAGACTACGTGAAGCTACTGGTGGCGCATCAGCCTGCCAAGCCCCGAAATCGCGAGGAACTGGCCGAGATGACGGCGCTGCTGGAGACCCTGGCCGCCAATGAGACAAAGCAGACGCCGGCGAGGGAGCGCTTCATCGAGACCCTGACGGCGCTGGTCATGCAGTACGAAGAAGAGATCCATCCGGCGCCCGATGCTTCGCCGGGCGGGGTGCTGAAGTTCTTGATGGAAGAGCGCGGTCTGCGGCAGTTGGATCTGGGGCCGATACTCGGGAGTAAGTCGTGCGTGAGTCAGGTGGTGTCGGGACATCGACCAATCGGGAAGGAAGCGGCCGGCAAGCTGGCGGAGTTTTTTCGTGTGAGCCCGCGGAGTTTCAACTAGGGCGGGACCAGAAAGCCCGGCTGCAGCTACGATTGGCCGCCCCGCACGGGTCCGCTCTAACGCCCGGCGGCCACGGTCTCGCGCGCCCCATAGTGCGACGCAACATAGTCATTCAGCATGGTAATGAACTCGGCTACGATCGCGTCGCCCCGGAGCGTACACTTGAGCTTGCCATCCACGTAAACC
Organism: Acidobacteriota bacterium; assembly: GCA_043730365.1. Taxonomy (GTDB): domain Bacteria; phylum Acidobacteriota; class Terriglobia; order Bryobacterales; family Bryobacteraceae; genus VFZP01. The sequence goes on from JAYTKJ010000520.1 coordinate 7,361, forward strand.
GGCGCGACGGGCTCTTCAAACGTGCCAGGCAGAGAGATTCCTAAGTTGGCGTGCTTGGACTCACCGGGGCCGTTCACGACGCAGCCCATCACGGCCACCTTCATCTCTTCGACGCCAGTGTGCGTCTCCTTCCAAACGGCCATCTGCTCACGCAGGTAGGTCTGGATCTGATCGGCCATGTCCTGGAAAAACGTACTCGTCGTGCGGCCGCAACCCGGGCACGCCGTCACCTGGGGCGTGAAGCTGCGGAGCCCGAGCGACTGGAGCACCTGCTGGCAGACCAGCACTTCTTCGGCGCGATCGCCATTGGGCAGCGGCGTGAGCGACGCGCGAATGGTATCGCCAATGCCCTCTTGCAACAAAATCGAGAGCGCGGCGGTGGTGGCGACGATACCCTTGGCTCCGAGGCCGGCCTCGGTGAGACCAAGGTGCAGCCCGTAGTCGCACTGGGCGGCCATGTCGCGATAGACGGTGATCAGATCCTGGACGTTGCTGACCTTGGCGCTGAGGAGGATGCGGTTTTTGGGCAAACCGTAAGACTCAGCCGCCTGACCGGCGAGCACCGCACTGGCGACGATGGCTTTCATCGTCACGGCAGCCGCGTCGAGGGGCTCGGCGCTTCGCGAATTCTCGTCCATCATCCGCGTGAGCAGGGCTTGGTCCAGCGATCCCCAATTGACGCCGATGCGCACGGGCTTGCCGAACTCGATGGCGCACTCGATCATGGTACGGAAGTTGTCGTCGGTCTTGCGCCCGATGTTGACGTTGCCCGGATTGATTCGGTATTTGGCCAGCGCGCGCGCGCACGCCGGATACTTGCGCAGCAACTGATGGCCGTTATAGTGAAAGTCACCAATGATCGGCACACGCGAGCCGAACATCGCCAGCGTCTCGACAATCTTCGGCACAGCCCGGGCGGCGTCATCGGTGTTGACGGTGACGCGAACCAGCTCGGAGCCGGCCTGAGCCAGCGCCATCACCTGATTGACGGTGGCGGTCACGTCGGCCGTATCGGTATTGGTCGTCGACTGGACGACGATCGGATGCCCGCCGCCAACCAGCACGCCTCCGATGTCCACGGCCACTGATTTTCGGCGGGGTTGAACTGCCATAAATGCTTGGGAACCTCCATTGTACCAGCTCCGGAGTCGTAATCGAGTTCACATTCAGTACGCCCCGTCTAGGTGCAAGATTGGATCTATTGAGGGTATTCGTCGAATTGATTGGCGCTCGGACCCCGTTCAGGATGATAATAAGTCTAGAAAGGAGCCTCGCCCAGTGGCCCTAGCTCAATTGAAGTGTGTTGTAACAGGCCTGGACGGCCAGGTCGCCTCCGATCTCGTACGAATGCTCACCAGCATGAATTTGCTGGTAAGCCAATCTTCACAGCAAGTTGGTGATGCAGACATGGTGTTCTGCCACCCTGACTCTATGACACCGTTAGCCTCCTCTGGAGCCAAAATCGTAGCCGTCGGCAGCGACGCCACCGAGGAATCGTGGCTGAACGCCCTGGAAAGGGGCGCTGCGGACTATCTGCCAATGCCTTGTCAGCTAGCCGAGTTGAGCTGGATTCTTCAATCGCATTTCGGCCCCACTGTTCGTTCGGCCGCGTAAGGCCGCCCTTCTCCCCGTTTGACCCAACATCCTTTGCTGGCTAAGTAGTCCAGCCCGTCCGAGTTGTCACTATTGCTCCGCCGGAGCTACGAAGTAAATTACTCATTCGCTGTTCGTGTTATTACACTCAATTTTTTCGCAGGGCTCGCCCCAGCAAGCCCCGGCGCAACGTTTTTCCAACCTGCAAGGCGAGGTGACCGGGGCAGTCCGGACGGACTCGCGATGGCAAGTTGAACTCCGGTCTTTAAACGAGAGCCGGACGCTGCCTCCCGATCGGGCCTATATCTAACCGGACGGCCGTTTTCAGTTTCCCAATGTCCGCCCGGGTTCCTATGAAGTCACGCTGCTCGATCCGGACCAGCGGCCAGTGAGGAACGAAATGGCCACGGTCAGCGGGGTGGGGACATCCTTGGTGCAAATCCGCGCCGATCAGAACAGCAACGCGGCCGCGCCAAAGGGAACGATTTCGCTACGGCGGCTGTCGCACAAGATTCCGAAGCCAGCGCGTAAGGAGTATGAGAAGGGCTGGAGCTTGCGACGCCAGTCACGCCTTGACGAGGCTCAGGTCCACTATCGCCGGGCTTTGGAACTGGATCCGCAATTCGTTGAGGCGGCCAACGATCTGGGGGCGCTCTACTTCATGCAGAGCCACTATGATGACTCCCTGCAAGCGCTCGAACGAGCCCTGGCAATTGAATCTGAGTCGGCGCCGGTACTCGCTAACCTGAGTGCCAACATGATGGCCACGGGCCGCTACGCCGAGGCCGGGTTGCTGGCGCGCCGCGCCCTGGCGGTGGACCCGGTCGCCGTCCGCACGAGGTACCTCTATGGGCTTAGTAGCCGCGCCTCGCAGAAGAAGTACGACGCCGAAACGCAGTCGCTACTAGAGGAAGCCGCGCGATCGATCCCGCATGCCCACTTGGTGTTGGCGAATCTGTACCGAGCCAAGGGCGATCGCACCGCCGCGCGTGGCGCGCTGGAAATTCATCTGGCGGCGCGGAAGTCGCAACCAGACCCGCAGCGGCCGCAGATCGAATCCTGGCTGAAATCACTGCATTAAAGCCGCAGGGGGCAGGCCACGTCAGCCTGATCACCACGACGACAGCATGCGAATAGTCTCGGCGGAAAAGAGCGACTGACCGGCGGCGCGGAGATAGGTTGCCACTTGAGGACCGTCGATGTCGGCAGGCATGTCGGCCCACTGACATTGGGCGCAGAAGGGCGCGCGGGCCTCGGGCAGAATACGCAATTGGCGGGCGTAGTCCGCGGGCGCAGCGAAGTACTGGCGGGCGAGGCGGTGTTGGTCTGAGTTGAACGGATCCTCCTCCTGGCCGATGCGGGAGAAGATCAGGTGGCCCCCGGTGGTCTGGGGCGCGCCACAACAGGGAAAGATGCGGCCGCCCGCGTCCATGGTCAGATTCTTGTAGAGCCAACGGCAAGTTGGACCACCGTTGGATTCAGCATCCACCGGACACCACTCCCGCGCATACGCCTCGTCGATCGTAGCGGCGTCGAGGTCCTCCGGCATGCGCCGCCAGTTATCCATCATGGCCTCCTGAGAGTAGGGGTTGATAGGTACACGGCGAGATTCTACCTGGGCCGACCGGATGGTTGGGTCATCCCAAGCGACCTCAAAAGGTTTCGTCACAGTAAACTCGTCGAGCCCGAGTTGGCGCGCACATTCGATGGCCTGATCAATCTCGTGCGCGTTGTGCTCAAACGCCAGGAACTGCCAGCAGAGCACCGGCGTGGTCAGGCCGAGGCGGCGCTTGGCGGCCACGAGGCTGGCGATGTTGGCCAGTGCCAGGTCAAGATTGCCGTTCCGCCGGTATCGTTCGTAGACGGGCTGAGTGGCGCCGTCGATGGACACGATCATGTAGTCCAGCCCCGACAGCGCGTAGGCCTCGGCGTCGAAATTGCGGACACTCATGCTGGTGGAAAGCATGGTTTGCATCAGGTAGCGCCGGGCCATTTTGATGAAGCTGGGCGTGGCTGGATTGAGCAGCGGCTCACCGTAGTTGCAGAACATCGCCTGCACCGCATATGGTCCATACTTTCTAAACAGCGGAGCCAGGATAGGCTCTGTCAGCATGCCGGCCGGCCAGTCAAAGAGACGGCGGCGAATGGCGTCGGCCGAGTGAACGCAACCCGGGCAATGCAGATGGCAGCCGTTGGCTGGATCAAGAGTCAATCCGAAGGGCCTGGACAGCGGCGTGAGTGCCCGCGACGAAACTTCATGCCTGGCCAGGGCGAGATTGAGAATCTTGACGGTGAGCGCTTTGGCGGCGGCGACATCACCCAAGTGTTCATAAGCCAGTTCAAAAACGCGTGGACGGGCGGCTGTCAGCGCATTGGTGACGACCGACGTACCGGCGCGGCCGATCAGCAGGTCGACGGTGCCGAGGATTTCGTTGAGACCAGCAGCAAGTACCGCCATCTATGGTTTCAAAGACCCTTGACGGGAGGTTTTCAACGACGGTAGGAAACTTTTCCCAGAATCGCAGCATGACGAGCCCCCGTGGCGGAGGGCACGTTTGAGGGCCGGTGGCGCCATGTGGCGTGAGCCAGCAACGCGAAGGCGATGGCCTCCTTGGCGTCTGAGTCAATGCCGAACTCATTGGTGGTGGTCACGCGAGAAGCGGGCAGATGAGCGGCGAGCAACGCCATCACTTGCGGATTGTGTGCTCCGCCTCCACCCACGATCACGTCGTCCGGCGTGTGGGTGGCCAGCCCGATTCCGCGTACGAGCGTCGCGACTGTCAAGGCGGCGGCGGTGGCGACGGCATCGGCGATTTCGAGGCCCGAGAAGCGCTCGACGAACTCATCGCCGTATTGCTCGCGCCCGGCGCTCTTGGGTGGGCGCCGGCTATAGAATGGCGCCTTGAGGAGCGCGGCCAACAGGCTCCGATCAATCCGGCCAGCGGCAGCAAGCTTGCCTCCACGATCCATTGTCTGAGCGCCCCCAGTATGCCGGGAGACCAACTGATCCATCACCATATTGCCGGGCCCGGTATCGAAAGCCACCACTTCCTCCAGCTGAGCGCCAGGGCCAATCGCGGTGATGTTGGCGATACCACCGATGTTCACCGCAACCCGGGTGCGGCGGGCGTGGCGAAACACAGCGTAATCAAAGTATGGCACCAACGGAGCACCCTGCCCACCGGCCGCCATGTCGCGCGGACGGAAGTCACTCACCACCGGGACGCCGGTTAACTCGGCGAGCACGCTGCCGTCGCCAATCTGCAGAGTGCTGCGTGATCCTTCGTGAAAGATGGTCTGCCCGTGGCAGCCGATCAGTTCAACGCTCTCGAGCGGCAGGCCGCTCCGCTTACAGAGCTTGCGCAGGGCAGCGGCATAAAGCTCGGGGAGGCGAAAATTCAGATGACTGATTTGCGAGGTGTGGCAAACGCGATTCGACACCGCGAGGATCGCCTCCCGCACGTCCTTGGGATACGAGGATGTGCTGAAGGCCAACGGGCGAATTGCCGCGCGGCCGCCGATCTCGACAATGGCAACATCAATTCCGTCCAGCGAGGTGCCGCTCATAATTCCGGCGACTCTCATTTTTCAAACCACCTCATCACGCGCTCTTCAAACTCGCGCTGAGCGACCACCGAAGCCTGCACGTGTTTGGCGCCCGGCACTTCCCACAGCTCCGAGATCGCCGGGTTGGCGGCATGTAGTTCGCGGGACTGGACCGGGTCGGTACGATCATCGGCGAGGCCGTGGATCAACAGGACCGGTGTGTGCGTGCGGCGAATTGACTCAAGGGGCGAAGCTGCATCCAGATCGTAGCCGTATCTTAGCCGGGCATACAGGAATGCCGCGCCAATGATCGGCGAGGCGAAGGCCGCGGGCGGGCCCGTCAAGCGCGGAATGCGCTCCGACGCCGCTTCCCGGAAAGTGGAATAGGGGCATTCGGCCACGATCGAGCGGAAGCGCTTTTCAGTGTCCAGAGCCTGGATGAGAATCGCCGCGCCCATCGACATGCCGATGCCGTAAAGCCGAGCGCCGGGCTTCAGGGTCAGCAGATAGTCAGCCCATCGGGCCATATCATTTTTCTCAAGCAGGCCATAGGTCACCTGCGGCCCGGCGCTGATTCCGTGCCCGCGCGAATCCACCACCAGAGCCGCGAAGCCTCGCTGGGCGAAGAAGCGAGTGAAGCCGAGCATGCCGCGGCGGCTGTCGCCGGCTCCGTGCAGAAGGATGACGGCCTTGCCCGAGTCGTGCTCCGGCGTGGGAAGAAATACCCAACCTTTGAGCGCGGCGCCATCGGCGGATGGGATGGAAGCGTCTCGCCAGGATGCGCCCGCCACGCCGGCAATCTCCTCAGCTTTGGCGCGGTCCGGGGTGGTGCGCCGCTCCGGCGCAATGGTCAGAGCACGCTCGGTCAGCAGGATTGGCAATGCCGCGGCGACGCAGACCACCCCGATCCCAACCATTCGCTTCCACATGGTGATCAGCTGTTCTTCAGCTCTTTCTGCAATTCTGCCAGAAGATTCAACGCGTCCACTGGACGCAGTTCATCGAGATTAACGGTGCGGATACGTTCGGCGATGTGATGACCTACGGGCTCAAACAACTGAATCTGGACACTGGCCTTCCGGCGGGGCGCGCTCTTGGGGGCCAGCTCTTCGGTCACCTCAATCTCGCTCTTCTCGTGCAAGGCGAGCACCTCACGCGCCCGTTCAATCACGGTCATCGGCAGAGCGGCCAAGCGCGCCACTTCGATGCCGTAGCTGCGGTCCGCCGCACCCGGCTCCACGCGGCGGAGGAAGATGATCTGATCGCCGGCTTCCTTCACGGAGACATGCAGGTTGGTGACGCCCGGCAGTTGCCCGGCCAGTTCGGTGAGCTCGTGATAGTGCGTGGCGAATAGCGTCTTGGCTCGAATGCGGTCATGAATGAATTCCACGACGGCCCACGCCAGCGCCAAGCCGTCATAGGTGGCCGTGCCGCGGCCGATTTCGTCCAGCACGATAAAGCTATTCGCGGTAGCGGTATTAAGAATCGCCGCGGTCTCGGTCATCTCCACCATGAACGTGCTACGCCCGCGCGCCAGGTTGTCGGCTGC
>JAYTKJ010000521.1:0-3539 GCA_043730365.1 Acidobacteriota bacterium
TGCTTGACGCGGCGCCAGGTGGACTTTACCAAAGCCGGGTCGTCGATGGCGATCGTCGTTCCACCTTCAGCATGCCGCCAGACCACGTCTGGCACGGCCTTCAGACCGGCGGCGACGAGCACCTCGATGCCCGATCCGCGCTCTGGCCGGGGAGGGGCTGCCGCCAGCGCCAGCCGTGGGCTTGCGTTGCGGCGGAAGAGCAGGTTCGCGATTTCGGCCGTGGTATTGCCGGGCTCCACCAGAGCGGTGAGTGTGGGGGGGACGGTGAGGCCGAAGAGTCCAGCGTGAGCCCGGAGCCACGCGGCGGTGCGGCCGAGCGAGGTCCACGCGGCCAACGCCCGCGCGTCGCCGGCCAATAACGCGGCGCGATAGCGCGGGACCACCGACAGCACATAGTTGCCGCCTTGCAGGCGGGATTCTATCAGCGCCAGTTCCAGGGTTTCAAACGGTACCGAACGATCCGCTGCCAGTCCAGATTGGGGTGATGCCTCATAGGCGATCACGGGCGTGCCGGGATCGGCGCGACGGCCGTTTAGCGTCCGTTCCAGTGGCACGAGGTAGAGGTTGGAGTCAATCCAGGGTTCGGTGCTCGCCGACGCAACCACATCGTTTTCCCAGTTGACTTTGAGGCCCGGCCGGCGGATGCCCGGCCAGAGTCCTCGTGTGACCGCGCCGGAGAGCGCCGTCTCGGAGCTGACCGAAATCCCGGCGGCGGCGGCGGCCTGTGTAAAGGCTGCGCTGGACGGACCTCCGGCGATGACGATCGCGTCTATGCCGGCCTTGCCGAGCAGCCCGAGGTGCGCGGTTTCGGGGTCTGGCCAGCGAGCTATCAGTTGCTTGGTGGAATCAATCGCCATCGCCGACGATTATAGCGAGACCGCTCATGACATAATTGCGAGGATATGCGAAAGCGTCATGGCGTACTCGGACTGTTGTTCATGTTGTCGATCATCACCTATGTCGATCGGGTGTGCATATCGGTCGCTGGACCGCTGATGCAAAAAGAACTCGACATGAGCCCGGAGCAGTGGGGCTGGGTCGTCGCCGCATTCGCGATAGCCTACGCGGTCTTTGAGATTCCGAGCGGCGCCATGGGCGATTCGATCGGCCCTCGCAAGACGCTGGCGAGAATCGTGCTTTGGTGGAGCGCCTTTACCTCCTTGACCGGAGTAGTCTCTAACTTTTTCGTGTTGCTAGCCGTGCGGTTCCTTTTTGGAGCCGGCGAGGCAGGAGCCTACCCCAACGCGTCAAGCACGATCTCCCGCTGGTTTCCGGCCACCGAACGGGCGCGCGCCCATGGTGTGGTCTGGATGGCGAGCCGCGTCGGGGGTGCGATCTCTCCGTTTCTGGTGATCCCCATTCAGATCAAGTACGGGTGGCGGGCTTCGTTTCTGGTATTCGGAATCCTGGGGGTGATCTGGACGGCGGTCTGGTATGCCTGGTTTCGCGACAACCCGCAAGACAAAGCCGGCGTGACGCAGATCGAGATTGACGAGATCGGCCCTCCCAGAGAAGCGACGCCTCACGGCTTGCCCTGGGGGCAGGCTCTGCGCAGCTCCAATCTTTGGTGGATCATGATTATGTATCACACCTACTGCTGGGGTTCGTTTTTCTACCTGTCTTGGCTGCACACGTTTCTGGTCAAGGGCCGCGGTTTTGACAACGCCGACGTGCTGAAGTATTCGTGGCTCCCGTTTGCCTTTGGCGGCACGGCCAACTTCCTGGGCGGAGTGGTGAGCGACCGGCTGGTCAAGCGGATCGGGCTGGTTTGGGGCCGTCGGGCCGTGGGCATGTTCGGACTCGGCATGTCGGCCTTCTTCATCGCCGCTACGATGTTCACCGAAGACAAACTGCTGTCGGTGCTATTCCTGGCGCTCGGCTACGCCGGCTCCGATTTCATGTTGCCGGTGGCCTGGGCTGTCTGCCTCGATGTGGGACGCAAGCACGCCGGTGCCGTTTCAGGCGCGATGAACACGGCCGGCCAGCTTGGCTCCACCCTGACCTCGATTGCCTTCGGCTACCTGGTGACCGCTTATGGAACGTATAACGCGCCCTTGGTTCCGATGGCCGTCATGACCGCCATCAGTGCCCTGCTGTGGCTAAAGATTGATCCGTCGATTCAGTTGATCCCTGAGCGGGATCAATTGCCGGCTCCATCTTTGAAGAAGGCCGCTTAGATCTAGTCGAGCGGCGTTTCGGGTTGTTTTTCTCACTCGAGGAGGCTGCCAGCACGGTGCCGCCCAAGACCCAGAACCAGCCCGACATCCCCGGCCTCTGCAGCGGGTAGTCTACCAGCGAGTGCGCCAGCACGAAGGCTATGCCCCAACTCCAGAGGTGCCGGCGCGCGTGCCAGGCGACGAGCGCGAGAAATCCGAGCAGACACAGGGGCACCCCCAGCCCGCCTTCGGCAGCCCATTCGAGCCAGTCATTGTGAGCGTGGTTCACGCGGCGGTCCAAATCAAAGGTGGCAAAACGTGGGTAAGCTGACTCGTAAGTGCCCAAGCCATGACCGATGGCCGGCCGCTCGGCAATCATTGAGATCGTCGAAGCGTAGAGCTGCCGCCGGTGGCTGGACCAATCCTCGTGTGAGAGACGATCGGCCAGCGTGTCGGAGCCGGTGGCCATTACCGCGATCGCCACGCCGGTGAGAGGAAACAGGACCCGCGCCCGGATTTGTATGAGCAGGAGCGAACCGATTTCGCACAGGATCAACAGGCTGCCGGCGCGGGAGCCGGTGGCGATGACGCTGGCGGGGAACAGCGCCGCCACACCCCACCAGAACCAGGCTGAGCGCTTCGATGTCACCGCCTTCCAGATCACTACCGGCAGCAGCAGCAGGGCAAAGGCTGCGTAGGTGTTGCGGTTCTGAAACGGCCCCGCATAGAGATCAAAATCCGGCACTGTAAAGCCGGCCCATTGCGTTCCGCGTAACGGTATCTGCACGATGCAAACCAGGGCCGCCAAGCCGCCGGTGACCGCCGCGGCGGTAAGGAATCGATGGCGCAGTGCGGTGTGCGCCAAGGCATGACGTCCGGCGAAGGCGGCTGCGAAGCTCGCCGTCCAGGCGACTACCGCCTCAACCGTATCGAGCCGGTTCACGGTCGTTCCACTTAGTAGCTGCAAGACACCGGCCAGCGCCGGGCCTAGTAGAAGGAGGACGCCGTTTAACAGACGGCGAGGTTCTTGGCGGCCGTGCCAGAAGATTGTGCCGGCCAGCAGGAAGAGCCCAATCTCATAGACTGATCGGCACCACCGCCAGGGCAGGGAAATCGAGATCGTGGCCCAAACCAGCAGTGCCAACAGTATTTTCCAGGTAGTTTCACGCGACATATGATTTCAATTGCTCCGGGCATTCAGGAAACAGGATGAGGACGTTGGTTTTGAGCGATGCCCGGTGCCGCGGGGGCTGGCTCAAACGAATCAACCCGCGCAGCCAGACAGGCCAGCGAGATCGTCTCGGTGGAAGGCCGCTGGGCGAGCACTGCCAACCTGCTTGGCAGACGGCGGTAAAGCAGTTCCACCAGGGGGCCGATAATCAC
>JAYTKJ010000522.1:0-1893 GCA_043730365.1 Acidobacteriota bacterium
TGCGTCACGAACAGGTCGAACAGGCCATTGCCGTCCACGTCTCCGATGGCCACGCCCATGTTTCCGGCCGTCTGCCCCATCGCGCCAAAGGCGAGCCCGCGCCCGGCCGCCTCTTCCGTGAATGTGCCATTGCGCTGGTTGAGGAAAAGGCGGTTGGGCTTTCCGTCATCCGCGAGAAAAATGTCAGGCCAGCGATCGCCGTCGAAGTCCGCGCACAAAACCCCGAGCGCCGGCCCGGGCGCCAGCGCCAGACCGGACGCCACCGTCACGTCGCTGAAGCGTGGCGCGGGCGCGCCGAGATTGCGAAACAGCTTCGTGACCAGTCCCGGAAATCCATGCGGCCCGCAGAACTCCGGAGCGCCTCTGGCATCCGTGCATTCCTGCGTCGGATCGTAATCCAGGTAATTGGCCACCACCAAGTCGAGCCAGCCATCGCGGTCATAGTCGAAGAACGCGGCGGACGTGGCCCAGCGCGGATTCTCCAGGCCTGCGGCCTGGGTCGTGTCGGCGAATCTCCCTTCCCCTTGATTCAAGAATAACCGGACCGCGCCATACTCCGTGAGCAACACATCAGTCTGCCCGTCGTTGTTCACATCTCCCGCCGCCACTCCCATGCCGAAGCCGGCCACGTCGAGTCCGGAACCGGCGCTGACATCCTTGAACCGCCCGTCGGGTTCCTGATGCCACAGCCGGTTGCTGGAACGTGAATCCGGCCCCGCGTTCTGCACGAGATAAATGTCCAGCCGCCCGTCGTTGTCGTAGTCGAAGAGCGCTGCGCCCGAACCCATCTGCGCGGGCACCCGATGATGATTGGTCGCTCCCGTGTCGTGGATGAACTGCAAGCCGCGGCGCTCTGTGACGTCCTCGAACCACGCCCCAGACGTCTGGGCTGGCGAGGGTGCCGAAGAGGACTGTGGTGCGTCTGAACAACCCGCCAGCCCACTGACCAGAGCCATGCCCCACACCACTCGCCGGACTGACATGGGCCGGCCTCCAGCCGACGATGCGTTGCTTCCCGCAGTTTCCGAGGGGCGGAGGGCGCAAGGGTGCTGCGGGAAACTCGGGCGTGTGGAACTCATGACCGGCATCTTGAGAGTTTCAGGGTTTGGCAGCCATCATTTCCTGACGAAGCCCGGCCTGTCGTCCGAGGCAATGCTGCGACAATCCAAACGCCCGCTGACCACCGCTGGCGCCGTAAAGGTGGCGGCAGACCCGGGAAAACTTTCATCCGCCTCAGTCCGCTGTATCCCGAGCACGCCGCAGGCCGGACGATCAGCCTGCCACTCCGCTGCGATAGCGTGCCGTGTTCCTCAAACTCCCGCAGCGCCCACCGCTCTGGCAGTCGAGGTTTTTGGAAGACCCATCTGGTCCACGCCGCAAAGATGGTCGGCGAGCGGGATGACGTTGCCGGTGTCGGTGGCCAGAACGCGGAAACCTGGGTCTGGCGCGGCGTCGGGGCCTTGAACGAAATCGTCAGTTGGCGCGGCGGGGAAGCACCCGAGATCGCCGGGGAAGCGCCGCCTCCCCGGACGACGGAGGGGAATTGGCCAGGCCTGCTCATGAACGCCGTGCAATGGGTGGACGAGACGAAGCAGGAGTGAGTCGGGCCGTGCTCTCTAGCTGATCGTTGAACCACCTAAAAAGTGCCAAAGCACCGGCGCACTTCAAAACGTGTCTGATTCACGAGGCATCCAGACTCAAAGCGCCCGCAGTCTTGGACTGCGCGTAATTGTGAATCTATCGGCTCGCTTGTTGGGAATGCGTAGCACTCTTCCTTTGTGTTGGAGTCCAAGCAGGGCGAACTGTTTTTGCTGCGGAGAAGTTAGAGTGAACGATGTCGCGCCGCTGGATACCCAGACGAAATCCCGCTCGAACTTGGCCAATGCAACGCCA
>JAYTKJ010000523.1:0-3858 GCA_043730365.1 Acidobacteriota bacterium
TTGGAGTTACTCATATACCCTCAGCTATACACGATTCGGAGCTAGCGCGCAAATCGCTTCAACTCGTCCGTCAGGGCACCGAGCCCCTTTTTGCGATAAAGGTTGGTCAGACGCTGCTCTTCGGCCGAAGGCGCCAGCACTCTTTCCAGCTTCGGGTCGCTCAACGCGGCGCGACTGGGCACCCAGACCGTGCCATCGGCGAACTCAACTTGATTGACAAAGCCGGTCATGCCATCAATATTCACCGGCGCGCCGCCCGCCGCTTCGGCAAAGCGCAACGTGCCGGGCTCGACAATTTGTGTCTTGCCGCCGGGCGCCAGAATCGCTTTGGCCGGCACCGTGCCGGCCAGATACTCACGTCCGCGCGTGTCGCGCAGCAGCCAGCCCACTTCCACATATTTCACGGCGCGCGTGGACCGGTTGTAGACGTCAATCCGAGGCGAACGGGCCTCGGCGCCCAACACACCCGCCATCCCGGCCGTAGCGTCAACCGGCGAATCCGGAAAATGCAGGAAAGCGAACTCCAGCTTCTTTTCGGTCTCGGCCGCGTTGGTGGCGCGCCCGGCCCGAGCCATCTGCACGTCCAGCCTTGGCATCGACGCCTGACGGGCGAGCGAAGTCATGCACTCGGCGCGCAACCCCTCGTTGCCTTTGGCCTGCAGAACGGAGAGGAAATGCCGGCGGTCACGCTGCGCTTCCATCTCAAAGGCCACCATGACGCGCCGGGAATCGAGGAGATTGGGGCCGTAAAAAGAAAGGTCGTCAAACAGCACGCCATCCAGAGAGATGTCAATCTCCGGGGCCGCGCCGCGCACCAGGGGCCGCAGCAGCCGGAGATCCACTTTGAGCGGGAAGGTTTCACTGCCGTTCACGTCCAGGCTGGCCTTGGTGACCGAAGCGCGCCCGCCAGGCGTACTCTCACGCGTCTGCACCAACCATGTGATGGCCCGGATCCGCCGATTGCTACCGTTCTTGAGCAGGAGTTGCCCGGAAAGATTGAGCACCTGCGCGCCGCCACGGTCTGACAGGCGCGAAGCGCTCCACTCGTTGCCGAGCAAAGAGACCGGGCTGTCAGCCGCCAGATTGACGCGCACCGAATTGAGCCCCTCGGTCTGCTGTGGCTGCTGCTGCGGTAAGGCAGGCAGGCACAAGGCAGACATCGCCAGGGCCAATCTCAACAACGTGAGGTTATTCGGCATAGACATGGTGAATAGTTACTTGGCTGGTATCGTCGTCCACATAACGGGCGGTCATGGAACCGTTGAGGCTGACCGTCAACGCCGTGGCCGCGTGACCGGTGTGGGCCAGCGTCAAACTGCGACCGCCGCTGCGCTCCACCACCAGACCGTCGGACACGGTCTTGAACACAACCTCGCCGCCGTCCTGCGCAGTCATCACCGCTGCGGCCGGCGTCAAAGAGTCAACCGTGAAATAGTCGTTTCGCTCTCCGTGTTGCCACCACCAGATGCCGGCCGACACCAGCACCACCGCGGCCCCAGCCGAAGCGACGCGCATCGCGGTAGCATCCAAATGGAGCCACTCGCCCAGACGCGAGAAGTTCCACCAACGGGCGGGATTCCATCCGGCATACCAACTGACCGGGTGCGGCGCTTCCTCGATAAACTCAGCGTCGGGCAGCAAAGAGTCACCAACACACTCACCGGCTTCGAGGCCCAAACGGATGTTGGCGCGCATCTCGGCGGCCAACCGGTCCCACCCCGCACTGCCGCCCGGAATCAGCTCCACTTCGGTGGCAAAGGCGGAAGCAGCGTTGCCGAGCAGCGCCACCTCGCGGCGGCAACTGGGGCAAACCGACACATGCCGGCCCACGGCAAAGTTGCGCCAGGCGGAAAGGTCCCGCGAGACGTACAACGCCAGTTCCTGCGCTTCCGGATGCTTCACCATGACAAACCCATCTTCCTTCAGCCCGCCCTATGCGCGGCGCCTCTCCAGGTATCGCTTAAACTTGATACGCGCGTTGGCAATGTGCGAACGCACCGTGGCCTTGGAACAGTGCAACTGGTCAGCCACCTCTTCGGCCGACAACCCTTCCACATCGCGCAGCACCAGCGCCAGCCGCTCACGGTCACTCAAGAGCCGTAACCCGCCCTCGAGATACCCGCGCTGCTCGGCGCGCAGCACCCGCTCTTCCGGGCTTTCCTCGCGCGAGACCTTTACCGTCTCCGGCAAGTGCTCCAATTCGGTCATCGACACCCTTCCCGCTTTGCGAAGGAAATCGATCGCCGTATTGGTGGCGATGCGCGAAAGCCAGTGGGCCGCTTTGCCCGCGTCCTTGATCTGATCGCTGCGCTGCAGCGCCTTGATGAAGACTTCCTGGGTTAGATCCTGCGCGTCATCCACGTTGCCCACGACCCGGTAAATCTGGAGAAAGATGCGGCGCAGGTTCTCCTGAATGAATTGGCCCTGCCAGTCCGGCGAGGTCTCAACGGCGGGACGGGAAGCGTCGCTCATTCGGTCCTCGATTGCCAGGCCAACGACAGACATCCACTAGAGTTGACGATGCCAAGTCTCAAACGTGCAACCATTGCTTTAAGTATTATGATGTACTTTCTATGCGACCTGTAGCAGTGGTGGGAATCGGCAAGACGCCGTTTGGGGCTTGGGCGGGACGGGACCTGCGGTCTCTGGCGGTGGACTCTATCGCTAAGTGCTTTGAGGACAGCGCCTTGCAGCCCTCCGCCGTCCAGGCTTTCTATCTCGGCAACTTCGCCGGACCCCAGTTTGTGGGGCAAAACCACTTGGCGCCCTACGTGGCCGCCGCGGCTGGCCTGGAATCGATTCCGGCTACCCGCTTCGAGGCGGCCTGTGCCAGTTCCGGCGCGGCCTTCTTCCATGCGTGGATGGCTGTAGCCGCCGGTGTCTATGACACGGTACTGGTGACCGGCGTTGAGAAAATGACTTCGCAGTCGACTCCCAAGGTGGCTGAAATCCTGGCGGGCGCGGGAGATCTGGCTGGCGAGGTGCGGGCCGGCGCCACGTTCCCGGCGTTGTTTGCGATGATCGCTCGACGCCATATGTATGAGTTTGGCACCACTCGCGAGCAGTTGGCTGCGGTTGCAGTCAAGAATCACGATAACGGCGCGCTGAACCCGGACGCCCATCTGCGCAAACGAATCACAATTGAACAGGCGTTGGCTGGCAAACCGGTGGCCGACCCGTTGACCGTGTACGATTGCTCGCTGGTCAGTGACGGCGCGGCGAGCGTGCTGATTACTACACTGGAGCGGGCTCGCGATCTTTCGGTACGGCAGCCGGTGGTGGTGCGCGGGATCGCGCAGACTTCCGATCATGTGGCACTGGATGAGAAGGCAACTATCACCACGTTCCCAGCGGTGCGCGCGGCGGGCGAAAAAGCGTACGCCATGGCGGGGGTGGGTCCGCGCGACATCAGCGTCGCAGAGCTGCATGATTGTTTCACCATTGCCGAGATTATCGCCACCGAAGATTTGGGGTTCGTCAAGAAGGGCGAGGGCGGCCCATATGCGGCGTCCGGCGCAACGGCGCGGACGGGCGAGCGACCGGTGAATACCAGCGGCGGGTTGAAGTCCAAGGGTCACCCGGTGGGCGCTACCGGCGTGGCGCAGCTTTGCGACCTGGTGCTGCAGCTTCGCGGCGAGGCGGGCGAGCGTCAGGTGCCGAACGCTGGATTGGGCCTGGCGCAGAATCTAGGCGGTTCCGGCGCTACCTGTGTGGTGACGATTCTGGGGAGGGCGTGATGACGACGGAACAGCCGCGCGGCGTGGTCTACACCGAGACGGTGATTCATTCGGCGCCCGAGGCGTTCATCCACGACGCGCCGTATCAGATGGTGATTGTGTCGCTCGACGGCGGCGGGCG
>JAYTKJ010000524.1:0-5040 GCA_043730365.1 Acidobacteriota bacterium
AGATGCCCCAACTCCTCGCGATGAATCACCTGCGCGGGCCGCCACGTCGACGCGCGAATCACTTCGACGAGCGGCATCCCCATCGCCAGGCACTTGGACATCGTCGTCACCATATCCTGCATCCCGGCGTTCATGCTGGTGCTATGCAGATCGGTCGAAATCGTATCGGGGAAGAATCCCTGCGCTATGGCCGGCACCGCGTTGCGCATGACGAAACTGCCGCCGCCGTGGCCCACATCGAAAATCACGCCGCGCCGCCGCGCCTCACCCAGGTACGGATACAACTTGCCCGCGCCATCGATCCATGGTACCGACCCGCGATACATGTGCGTGCTGATATCGCCCGGCCGCAAATGCTGCGTCACCAGTTGCCAGTACGGCCGCTCACGCAGGAAATGCCCGAAGTCCACCATCACCGGGATTGACGCCTCGCGCCCCGCCGCCACCGCCGAGTCCACGCTCGTCCAATCCGGTTTCTGATAGTGTGCCGACTTGATCCCCACCACCACGTCCTTATGCTTCCGCGCCAGCCGCGCCACGGCGGCCGAGTTGAAATCGCCCTGCTCGGCCACATCGCCCACCATGCCGTAACCGGCGATATTGATCAACGCCAGCACCCGCGTCGAAACCCGGTCAATCACCGATTGCCGGAACTGCTCAAAGTTCCGCCAACCCGAACTGCCCGCGTCCACCATCGTCGTCACGCCGCTGCGAAAACTGAACGCATCCGGCTGCACGCTACTGTCGCCGGCCCACGCGCCCGGAATGCCGGTCGAGTGGAAGACATGCACGTGTAAGTCAACCAGCCCCGGCGTCACGACCA
Source organism: Acidobacteriota bacterium (assembly GCA_043730365.1). GTDB lineage: Bacteria > Acidobacteriota > Terriglobia > Bryobacterales > Bryobacteraceae > VFZP01. Next base: position 824 of record JAYTKJ010000524.1, read on the forward strand.
ACCCGTCTACGCGCAGTGTCTCCCGCGCGCGGGCAGCATCGATGTCGCGAGCCACCGCGGCAATTACTCCGCCGCCCACCGCCACATCCATCGTTTGATCCAGCCCGTTCTTGGGATCGATCACCCGGCCGCCCTTCAGCAGCACGTCATACTCTTGCGCGGCGGCGGCGCCGGCCAAGGCCAGTATCAGCAGGAACCGGCTCACGCTTTCACGATCCGCTCTTTGGTGCGGTCCCACGTCATATATTGCTGCTTGCGTAGCGACTGCACACCTACCTGCGAGGCCACCACGCCGTAGTAACCCAGCTCCACCGGAGTCTTCAGCGCCTCGCCCAATCGAATCGCGTTGTGCAAGTTCTTGTGATGCAGCACCGTGTCCTCCTTGCCGGACTTCTTGTGTACGATCTCCTCCATGTCCTTGGCAAACGGCCCCTGCGGCTTGATGACAAAGCCATCGCTGTTGAAGGTCAACGTCGCTTTGTGGCCGCGCAACATATGCTCAATGGTTGAGCTATTGGCCATCGACGAGATCAATTGCACCGTCAGTCCTTCCGGATAGTCCAGCAGGATGTTCATCGTATCGGGCACCTCGCCCAGCGCATCAGGCCACCCGAACTTGCCGCCCGTGGCGACGCCGCGTTGCGGGAACGTGAGGCCCAGGCTCTTGATGATGCGGGTGACCCGATGAATGAACAGGTCACTGGCAATGCCGCTTGAGTAATCCCAATAGCGCCGCCAATTGAAATACCGGTCCGGATCAAAGGGCCGCTTGGGCGCGCCGCCGAGCCACGCGTTCCAATCGAAGTTGACGCCGGGTTTGAGGTCCGGATCCGGCGGCGTGCCCAGGTAGTCAGGCTGAAGCGAGTTACGCGAGTAGTCGATCTGCGCCAGCACCACCTTGCCGATCGTGCCGTCCTTGACATACTTGTTGGCGGTTTCAAAGGAGTCGTCCGACATTCCCTGCACACCCACTTGCATCTTGATGCCCTTGGCGGCGTTGAGGCGAGCCACTACCTTCTTGGCCTGCTCCACGTTCCACGTCATCGGCTTCTCGCAGTAGATATGTTTGCCGGCCGCCGCTGCGTCGATCGACATCTGGGCATGCCAGTGCTCGGGCGTGGCAATCAGCACGTAGTCGACGTCTTTGTTCTCGAGCAACTTGTGATAGTTGCTGAATTTGTTGGGCGCGCCGGTGAGTTCCGCTGCCGCGTCCGTGCGCTTGCTGAACAGGTCGCAAACCGAGTTGAACTCGATGTTGAGATCATCCTTCTGGCGCGTCAGTGGGCGCATGTGGCCGGCCGTCCCCATGCCGCCGCAGCCAATCACGCCAAGCCGCAAGCGATCGTTGGCGCCCGGAATGGCCGCGTAGCTGCGTGCCGTCCAAGCTGCGCCGGTGGCGGCGATGAAGGTTCTTCTGGTTAGGTCGGACATCTTCAAATTCTATGACACCCTGGGACTCCCTGCTAAACTGGAACTCAGATGTCCGCCTCCGCCCGTTTCAACCGGGCTCCACTTCAACAGTTCCGGGACGCCGTCAAGCCAGAACTAACCGCGCTCAAGCCGAAGTTCTCCTACTATTCGGCTGTCGAGCCTTTCACCGAAGAAGATCTGCGCGACTACATCGAAGACCCCGTGGCCGCGCTGCCTCCGGCCATCCTGGCTTTGTTGCCCGAGGTCGCCCTGCACCTGGTCCCGTATGTCGATCCAGCCAACGGCAAGGAAAAGGGCCACGAGGTGAAGCATGTCACCAAATCCAAGTCCGGCCGGGCCCGGCGGCGTGAGCCGGTAACCGCCGAACAGGCCGAACTGCCGCCGGAAGGCGTCGTGTTGTTTGAGCGCCCGGCCGAGGCGCGCTACTGGCGGGGTCTCCATTGGCTCGAAGGACCAGACCGCTCCACCGCCGTCATCGTGCTGGCCACCGCCGACACCGAAGTAGCCGACTATCACTACCAGCTCTACCGCCACTTGGCCATGATCGCCGCCGAGTTAAGCCCGCCCGAGGCGCTGGCCGGATACCTCGGCGTCATTCGCGAGGAACTCAACTCGCACATGCACGGCGAGGTCGACGAGCGCAGTTGGCAGTTGAAGCAGACATTTCTCCGCCACCGCAGCCAGGTGCGGCGCGACAGCAAGGAGTTTCGCGAGTACGCCACCCAGTCGTTTGTCGACACGCTGACGCTCTACCTCCACGGAATCTGCTGCGACATCGACGTCGATACCGGCCCTCGCCAATTGCCGAGCCGCCATCTGCGACGCCGCCTAAGGTTGTTACGAGACCTCTATCCGCCTCCGGCGGGCTACGCAGTGTTCCCGGAAGAGCTCGACCGCCTTCCCGCCGTCGAGTAAGCAATTTCACACCTCAGGCCGCCCGGTGGCCAACCGGGTCAAATACCCGGCTCCAACTCTCAGTAATTTACCTGGGGAATGGCACTAAGGGCCTAGGGCCTTAACCCTTCCGATCTACCCAAATAAGGTGTTTCGCCTGATTTAGATTGCCTTAGCTACTCCTTACAATCAAATTGCATACTAACTTCGGGTGTATCGCTCAGTTGTAGTAGCCCACTGCAGCCGATGGACCTATTGAGGAGGATTCCGCACAGGCTCATGCTAGGGATGTCACCAAAACGCGACGACGGGACACGCTGCCGTTACTGTGGCGAAAAGCTCCCGCTGCTCCAGCGGCTGAGCCGGGCCGACTATTGCAACGCCCCGCACCGCGATGCCTACCAGCGTGACCAGGAAAAGCTGGCCATCAGCCGGCTGCAGCAGGTAGTGACAGAAGGCCGCGAGGCCGAACTGGCGGGGCAGCTCCGGAATAGCCGCGCCAAAGCTGAGGCCGCCAATTGGCCAGAGGATCCTGCTCTCCCGGAACAACCCAAGCAACTAGCACCGCCGCCTCCAAAGGCTTCGGCGCCATCGGCGCCGCCCGTCAAGGGCATCGAGTATGACGATCCGTACGAGCCTGTCCAATCCGGTCCACGGCTTTGCGGCCCGATCTGCTCATCCGATATCGCCGCCACCGGCCGCATCACGCCCGCGCCGCTGACCCATGAACCGGAAGACCTCGGGTCGGGCTTGCGGCGGATGCCGGAGTCGGCCACCGATATTCACGCTCCCCGGATGCAGTCCGTCGAAGGGCGTCAGCTTGGCATCAACGTTCCTTCTAGCGAAGGTGAGCGGCGCGGGAAAGAAACCGCTACCACGTCTGAAGCTCCATTGAACTCGGGCATGCGATTCCCGGCCCTCAGCATCCAGTCGGTTGCCTGGACCGATGCGATCGAGCGCGAACGACTGTCGTGGGCGGGTATTCCACCGTTGGCCGGGCTCATCCAGATTGCCGGTCCGCAGACTCTTCGTTTTGAGCCTCGCTTGCGCAAGCCCATGCCGTTGCCAGAGCATCCGGCCGGCAATCCCGTGCGGGCCTACCAGCCCGGATTGGCCAGGGGCGGGGGAGTGCCGAGCATGGCCGGAGCAATCCGCGGCCTGGGCACGTGGCGCACCCGCTTTGGTTCGGAAGGAAACCTGCGGCCGCAGTGGGAATCGGGTCTGGTGGAGATGACCGTAGCGGCAAGTTGGCAACCGCGGTACCCGGCGTTCTACACCACATCGCCTTGGGCCAGCGAAGGGCTCGAGCAGATATTTGGTCTCGGTCCAGGGCGCGGTCCCGGCGTGGGTGGCGACGGAATCGACACTTCAACTCCGGAAGGGATGATGACGCTGCTGGAAAACCTGGGGCCGGGCCCCGGTGTTCCTGGCGGAGGCTTTGGCCCGGGACAAGGAGGCGCGCCCACCGTCGCCCACCAAGGTGGCACTGGCGATCAGGCAGGAACTGGCAACGGGACCTCGGCAGGGCTGCCAATGGGCGGCTCGGACCGCGGCTCTGGCGAGGGTGGCTCGGCGGGCGCGCGTGTGGGCGCGGCGAACACCAGACAGACGGCAGCGGGAAGCCAGAGCGACGGTGCCCCAGGCGCGGGTCCGGGCTTGGGCGCTGGCGCCGGTCCAGGCTCGGGTCCGGGGCAAGGGGCCGGTTCCTCGGGTGGAGCAATCACCGAGGGTGCCTTCCTCAGTCGCTTAGGGGCCGCCGATGTACCGGCTGGACGGGGCAAAGGGCCAGGTCTCTTCAAGGGCAAAGCTTCGGGCAACGGGGTGGGTGACGGCGCCGGATCGGGAACCGGTGACGGCCGCGGCGTAGTCTCTCTGGAAGCGGTGGCGGCGCT
>JAYTKJ010000525.1:0-2457 GCA_043730365.1 Acidobacteriota bacterium
CGCCCACCGTGGAAAACGTTCCCGGCGTGTATTGGTAGATGTCCTGCATGCCGTAGCGCACCATCAGGTCATGCTTGTTGTTGATGCGCCAGTCAAAGCGGAAGAGGCCCGAATCGTAGTCGTTGATGCTGGAAAAGTTGGCGCTGAAGTTTTGCGCGGGGTTAGGATTGTTCGGCGCCGGATAAAATTTCATCAGCGCCTGCGCAATGGGATCTAGGCGCTGCCGCGGGATCACGTTGCCGGCAAACGGCTGCGTGGTTTGGGGATCGCGGATCACCTTGTTGAAGCCCGCGAAGTTGCCGCCAATCTGATCGGCCGTGGGCACCGCGCCGCTCCGGAACAGCCCCTGGCGAATCCGCGACCCGTCGTAGTTTCCGAACAGGAACATCTTGTTCTTGATGATCGGGCCGCCCACCGCGACCCCAAACTGATTGCGTCGAAGCGGTGCAATCTTCTGGGCAGGCGTCAGAAAAAAGTTGCGGGCGTCAAGCTTGTCGTTACGCAGAAACTCCCATGCCGTACCGTGAAGCTGGTTGGTGCCGGATTTCGTCACCACGTTAATGACGGCCCCGCCGCCGGAGCCATATTCAGCCGAATACTGGCCCACTTGAATACTGAATTCCTGAATCGCGTCGACCGACGGACCAAGATTCCAGCTATTGAAGAATGCCTCCTTGTTGTCGGCGCCGTCCAGTTGATAGTTGTTGTCCTGGTGGGGCATGCCCGCCGCCGTAGGCGCTCGCTTGTTGACGATGGCCGCTGCTCCGACGCCTTCAGCGATTCCCGCCGTCAGCGTAGTCAGTTCCATGAAGTTGCGTCCGTTGAGCGGCAGACTCACCACGCGAGACTGGTTGATCACTCCGCCGATCTGATTGTTCTCGGTGTTCACCAGCGACGCCCGCCCCGCCACTTCCAGAGTCTGCGTCACCTCGCCGACTTGCAATTCCACATCGACGCGTACCTGCAGCCCAACCTCCAGCACGATCTCGCTCGCCGTGGCCTTCTTGAAGCCAGCAGCTTCGGCCTCCAGCCGATATGGTCCCGGATTCAATGCCCCGATGCGATAGGTCCCTGACGTGTCGGTTACGGACTGGCGGCTCAGGTTCGTGCCCGTGTTGATCGCCACAACCTTCACGTTCGGAACCACCGCGCCGCTGGAGTCCTTCACAATACCGGTCAGCACCGCCGTGGGAACTTGCGCTTCGATTGGAGTGATCAAAGCTGCACCCAAGCAAAATCCGAGTAGCCTACACTTCATGCGACACCCCTTTGCGTCCCAAAACCTGGGCGGCCTCAGGACTTTTGAATCATACGCCATTTCTGGGGGTACTTGGGATCCGGCCCTCCGTAGACATACACTCAGTAACGATGGTTTCGTGGTCACTGGTGACGACGCTGCTTGCCCTGGCCTCCGCCCAACTGGCGGCGGGCCAGACGGCTCGCCCTGCCGAACAGGATCTCGCGCGAGCCGTTTCCAGCCGCCCGCGAGATCCCGGCGCTCGTAGCCGGTATGCGGTGTTTCTGCAACAGCAAGGGCGTACCGACGAGGCGCTGGCTCATTTCCAGGCCGCGTTGGATCTCGCTCCGCAATCGGCCGAGTACGCCTTCAACCTTGCCTTGGCCATGCTTCATCTCAGCCGCGCAGCGGAATCGCTGGCCGTGCTGGACCGGCATCCAGCCGCGTCAGGTGATCACCTGGTGTTGCGCGGAGCGGTGCTCAACGCCTTGGACCGCCCGGCGGAGGCAGCCGTTGCGTTGCGTCGCGCCGTGGCCCTTGACCCCGCCAATCCAGACTCGCTTTATGACCTCGCCCTCACGTTGCTAAAAATTAACGCGTCGACTGAGGCCACTGCCCTGCTTGACAGCGGGCGCCGCCGCTTCCCCGGAGTAGCCAAGCTTCACGCAGCGTCTGGGATGGTGGCCTATTTGCACGGCAAAAACGCCGACGCCGTCAGAGCCTACGAAGCCGCGGTCAGACTCGAACCTGGCGCTGCCGATTTATTCGCGTCGTTGGGCGACGTCTACGATGCCACCGGCGATTTGGTGCGGGCCGGCGCCTCCTACGGAAAATCATTGCGTCTCGATTCCTCCGTTGCCACGGTTCACGTCAAGCTGGGGCGCAATCAGCTGAAACTCCAGCATCCGCGTGAGGCGGGCGAGGCCTTCGCCGCCGCGCTGCAAAGGGACCCCGCCAATTCTGCGGCGCATTTCGAGTTGGGCAAACTGGCCGCCGCGCGAGGAGAACACGATGCGGCAATCTTTCACTACCGGCAAGCAGTGGTGTCTACGCCGTCGCTCAAAGAGGCGTGGTATCAGCTTGGCATCAGCTACCGCCGCGCTGGCCAGGAAGATCAATCGCTCGCCGCCCTCGAACAGTTTAGAAAGCTTCCATGAAACACTATCATCTCTCTGCGATTCTCCTAGCGGCCGCGGTTGCCTCGGCTGCCGGCCTTCCCC
>JAYTKJ010000526.1:0-7157 GCA_043730365.1 Acidobacteriota bacterium
AGTTCGAGGTCAATCTTGACGCCACGCAACTGCAGCGTGACGGCGTCAGTATTGAGCTGGCAGATGATCGCTTCCACTCTTTGCTCCTTGGACAGGTCACACGCGTCGGCGATCCGCAGCAATGGAATCAGAGAAAGCAAGCCGCGGCGATCATCGACCGGCAGCGCGAGAAAGTCCGGGTGCCGGGGACCCGGCATGGACTTGCGGTGGAAGCGGCAGAGCTGCGAAACCAGAAGCCGCTCACGGTCCGTGAATCCGGGGAGGCCGGAATTTGCGACGAGGTACTGCGAGTGCTTGTGGTGCCCGGTATCGCCCACAAACAGACCGATGTCGTAGAGAATCGCGCCGGCCTCGAGCAGTTTGCCCCAATCTGGCGGCAGACGGTGCAGAGGCGCGAGCGTGTCAAAGAGGGTGCGGCAGACCGTGGACACTTGGCGCCAGTGCCGGGGTAGCACGGCGTACTTGGCCGCAACTTGCTCGACGGCGCCGCGCAATTCAGCGCTCAATTGCGAGCGTTCACTCCCCACACGCCGAGCCGCCAGATCGGCAATAATGCCGTCGCGCACGCCGGCCGCCGAAAAGTGAAACGAAGGCAGCCCGAAGCGCTGCATGCACTCCAGGAGAACGGCGACGCCGGGCACGATGATTTCAGCGCGCCGCGGCCCAATGCCAGGCGTCTTGATGCGCGCCCTGGTGTCCTGCGCGCAAAGGTGCGCGTAGAGCTTGCGCACCTGAGGCAGCGTGGCCCGCAGCCGATCGCCTTCGTCCCGTCGCGCGCGCGGGATCCGGTTCACGGCGCAAATCATCGCCGCGGCAGTGGAGGAGGTAGCGATGGCGCGGTCATACTTCAGGCGGCGGAGCCGCGGCAGAGCGGGGGCTAACTTCTCCTCAATGAACTCGTGCATCTGGCGGATCTCCAGAGCGGTAGGCGGATCGTTCTTGAGAAATACCCCGGTGAGCCGCACAGCGCCCAGGGGCTTGGACCAGGACTCTTTCAACCGGCCATCTTCACTGAGGATGATCTCCGCGCTGCCGCCGCCGATATCCACCATCAGCACGCGCTGCTTGGGATGGGGCCAACGGCTCTGCACGCCGAGAAAGATCAGACGCGCCTCTTCCTGCCCGGAAATGATTTCGACCGGCGCCCTGGCCGCTAGCGAAGCGCGGGTGAGAAACTCCTGTTGGTTGCTCGCGTCGCGCACGGCGGCCGTAGCGACGACACGTATAGCATCCACATCGAAGCGCTGGTAGGTCGCGGCCATGCGAGCCAGCACGGTGCAAACGAAGTCCATCGCTTCGATGCTGACCGCTCCGTTGTTGAAGACGCTGGCGCCCAGGCGTGTGACTTCCCGGTCCTCAGCCAGGCGCACGACTTTCCCGTCAGCCTGCACCTCGGCCACTAACAGGCGGGCGGAATTTGAGCCGATGTCGATAGCGGCGTAACGGGGCATTAGGATTTAGGATACCGAGTGCGGAGTGGGAACATTGTTAGCCGCGCGCGTGTCTACGGGAGTATGGCAATGACAATGGGTGGAAGCGGCACGCAAGCTCAGATCAACATGACTCCGATGATCGATGTGCTGTTGGTCCTGTTGATTATTTTCATGGTGATCGTCCCCACCAAATCCGTGGGACTGGACGCCCAGGCTCCACAGAGCGCCGATTCGAACGCTGAGCCGGCGCCGCCTACCACCATCGTGATCTACGTGAAGGCCAAGGGCCGGGCGGAGGTCAATCGCCACCCGGTTGACGTGTCCGAACTGGGTGTTCAGTTGATGAGCGTGTTTCATCTGCGGCCGGAGTCCACGGTATTTGTAGGAGGTGACCCGGGGCTCGAGTTTCGGGAGATCGCCCACGTGATCGACGTTTGCAAGGGCGTAGGCATCAAGCGCGTGGGCCTGCTTCCCAAGAACTCTCAATAGCATCAGACCGGCTTCCGGCGCTCCGCAAAATACTTGCGGAACTTGGCCACCTTGGGCGACACGACGTATTGGCAGTAGGGCGCGTGGCCGTTCCGCACAAAATATTCCTGATGGTAGTCTTCGGCAATCCAAAACTGCGAAGCCGGCGAGACCTCGGTGACGACTGGGTCCCGGAAAGCGCCGGTGAGTCCGGCGATCGCCGCGCGCGCGACTCGCTCCTGTTCGGGCGAGTGAAAGAAGACGACCGACCGATACTGGGTGCCGGCGTCGTTGCCCTGGCGGTTGAGCGTGGTGGGATCGTGAATCGCGAAGAAGACCTCGAGGATCGAGGCGAAACTCACCTCCGCCGGGTTGAATCGCAACTGCACCACTTCGGCGTGCCCGGTGTCGCCTTCGCAGACTTCGCGATAAGTGGGATTGGCCCCAGGGCCGCCCATATAGCCGGATTCCACCGCCTGTACTCCTTTCATTTCGTCGAAGACAGCTTCCAGGCACCAGAAGCAGCCACCACCCAGCGTCGCGATTTCAAATTGGTCCATATGAATGCCATGATAGACTGAGCGACCGTGAATCATGGCTGAAACTACCAAAAAACATCAACCCTACGTTCCTGAACATCTTCAGATGACCGAGTTCACATGGCGGGCTGTGCTCATCGGCATAGCTCTGACTCTGATACTCGGCGCGGCGAACGCCTACCTGGGCTTACGGGCGGGCATCACTATCGCGGCCACCTATCCGGCGGCGGTGATCGGCATGGCGGCGCTGCGGCCGTTCAAGGGCTCGATTCTGGAGGAGAACATCTGCCGGACCGCGGGATCGATCGGCGAGTCCGTCGCGGCGGGGGCGATCTTCACATTGCCGGCCTTCGTGCTGGCGGGCGCGTGGCCTTCCTTCGGGTTTGGCGACGCGTATTTGAAATCCACGGCCTTGATGGTGGTCGGGTCGATCGTCGGCGTGCTCTTCGTATCGCTGGTGCGGCGCGGGATGGTGGAAGATCCTGAACTGCCGTTTCCCGAATCCACGGCCGCTGCCGAGATTCACAAGGCGGGCCGGCGCGGGGCCGAAGCGGTGAAGTACTTGTTCTACAACATCGCGATCGGCGGAGTCGCATTCATCTTGGGCAAGTTCAACCTATATGCGCTCGAACATCAAATCTCAGGCATCGCAATTGGCAACCTCGGAACCAGCAAGGTGAGACTCGGCGCGGCAACCACAGCGCCAACGGCCGCAGTGGGCGGCTTCACTTCCTTTGCAGCGCCCGAAATCAGCCCGGCGTATCTCGGCGTCGGCTTTGTGATTGGCCCCAAATTGGCCAGCCTGCAGTTTTCCGGCGGCGTCCTGGCCTGGGGCTTGATGGTGCCACTGCTCATCTATTTCCTGGGCCCACAGTTGCAACCGCAGTACACGCAGAACGGCGTCACCAATTGGGACGGCATGGCGGCCGGAGTATGGCGATTCATTGTCAGACCGATCGCGGTGGGCGGCATGCTGGTGGGTTCCGCCTTCACGTTGTTCAAGATGCGCAACAGCCTGCTGGGCGGATTGACGCGGGCCTTCGCCGAGGTACGCGGCGGCACTCCACCGATGGAAACATTGGCGCGCACTGAGCGATACATGAGTTCCAAGATCGTGTTGGGGTTGATCGGCGTGATGTTTCTGGCAATGATCGGACTCTACTATTTCTTCTCCGGCAGTCCTTCGGCCGCCCTGGTGGCGGCCACCGTGATGATCGTCGTGGGCTTTGTATTCGCCACGGTTTCCGGAAGTCTGGTGGGCGTGATCGGCTCTTCCAACAACCCTATCTCAGGATTGACGCTTTCTACTTTGATCATTGCCGCGCTCCTCATGGTGGCGCTTGGATTCACGGGTCCCAAGGGCGTCGCGGTAGTGCTGGGCGTAGCGGCCGTGGTGTGCGTATCTTCGGCGGTGGCCGGCGAGTTGCTGCAGGATTTCAAAGTCGGCTACATCCTAGGCGGGACTCCGCGCACGATTCAGATCGTCGAACTGATTTCGGTTCTCATCGCCAGCCTGCTGATGTACTTCCCGCTATGGCTGCTCAACGAGGGCGACATTCGCGACGGCGGCACGGGCTTCGGCAGCGCCAAACTCCCGGCGCCGCAAGCCGGCCTGATGGCGATGCTGGCGCAAGGCATCGTGGGCGGAGAAATGGCGTGGCCGCTGGTGGGCGTAGGTATCGCCTTCGGGATCGTTATGATCATGGCGCAGGTTCGCAGCCCGATGCTGGTGGCCGTCGGCATGTACCTGCCCTTCGGAACCACGTTCGCGATTTTCTGCGGCGGCATGACGAAATGGCTGACCGAATCGATCGCCAAGCGTCGAGGCTACAACCCGGCTCAACTGACGCGCGTGGATAATTCCGGAGTGCTCACGGCGTCCGGCCTGATCGCCGGCGAGGCGTTGCTCGGGCTGGTTTACGCGGCACTGCAATTCAAGCAGGAGTGGATACCGGATTTTTCCAAACTCGTGCCGTGGGGCCCCTCGTATCTGGTGGGCTTCCTGGTGCTGTCGGGGTTGGCGATCCTGCTGGTTCGCCTGCCGCTTTCGAGCGCCGGCAGTCCGGATGAACCGGCGCCACCCGCCGCCATGGTGTAACTGCCGCGGCCTCCCGCGCCCTCCCGGTATGGGAGACTGGTCCGAGCCATGAAAGCACTGTGCTGGACCACCCTGCTCCCGCTGACCACCAGTCTACTGACGGCCACCGGGCCCGTCATCAAATGCGATGCCCTCGCCGGTCAGAGGTTTTCGGTTGACCCGAAGTCTCCCACCGATGCCGTAAAAATTACTTCGTCCACCCTGGTGACAGCTCAGGGCAACCTCCCCGAGCATTGCGACGTTCGCGGCGTGATCTGGCCCGAGGCCAAATTCGCGACCAAGCTCCCCACGGAGTGGAATGACCGTTTTCAGATGGTGGGCAACGGAGGTACGGCCGGCATCATCAGCATCGGCGCCGTGGACGCCGCGCTTCGCAAGGGCTTCGCCGCCGCCTCCACCGACACCGGTCATGACGCTGTCAAAGAACCCTTTGCAACTTTCGCCTACGTCACGCCCGAGAATCCGCACGGCAAACGCAAACTAACTGATTTCGCTTATCTCTCGGTGCACGAAACCGCCGTGCTCGCCAAGCAGATGATTCACGCCTACTATGGCAAGGCGCCCCGATACTCTTATTGGGTGGGCTGCTCCACTGGCGGGCGGCAAGGCATGCAAGAGGCGCAACGCTACCCGGAGGATTTCGACGGGCTCGTGATCGGCGCGCCGGGCCTCTATCTCACCGGCAACGTGACGCGCCGTATGTGGGTGGGGCAATCGCAACTCGGCGCGGGTGCGACGCCGGTGGAGAAACTGCCGGCGCTTTCCCAGGCAGTGCACAGTAAGTGTGACGAGGTTGACGGCTTAAAGGACGGGCTCATTGACGATCCTCGCCGGTGCGGGTTCGATCCCACACGCGACGTGCCGAAGTGCGAAGGAGGCGTCGACAACGCCGAGTGCTTCACCGCGCCACAGATCGAGGCGCTAAGCAAAATCTACGGCGGTGTGCGCAATTCCAAGGGTGAGCGGATCTTTCCGGGTGAACCGGTGGGTGCTGAACTCGTGTGGGCCGAGAACCTGGTGGGGCCGAGTAAGGTAGTGTTGCCGCGTTCGGAGAGCCAGATGAAGATGGCGATGCTTGATCCGCCACCCGGCCCCTCGTGGAGCTATACGATGTTCAACTTCGATACAGACCCGGCGCGCATCGCCAAGGCCGCCGCCGAGCTGAATCCGAGGAACCCCAATCTGGCGCCGCTCAAGAAACGCGGCGGCAAGATCGTGCAGTATTCAGGCTGGGGTGACCAGCAGGTGAATCCGTTTCCGGGCATCGAATACTACGAGACGGTAAGCAAGCGCATGGGTGAGAAAACCACGCGCGACTTCTACCGGCTCTTCATGGTGCCGGGCATGTACCATTGCAGCGGCGGCCCAGGCTGCGGCACCGTGGACTGGCTAGCCGCGGTAATGGATTGGGTGGAGAAGGGCGTCGCGCCGGAAAAACTGATTGGCGCGCATGTGGAGAAGGGCGAGACCACTCGCACGCGGCCCTTGTGCCGCTATCCGCAAGTGGCTCGCTACAAAGGATCGGGCAGCGTAGATGAGGCAGACAGCTTCGCCTGCCTCGCGCCGCCGCGCTGAGTTCAGTGGAACTCCGCCGTCTACCGATGCTATTTTCTCGGCATGGACACCCGTGTTAGCCAAGGCCGCCAAGCGCTTGGCTGTGAAGTCGGACACCCAGACCGATTAGAAGCTGGTCGGTAAGTCTCCGTTCCCTTTTCCCCAGCACAAAGGACATCCCTTAGAGTTCGGTTCGCTACGTGGGGGCAAGATCCCGACCCGGAACTCGTCACCGAGCTCAAGCGGCTCGCCGAAGAAGGTCTGAAGCAGTGGGCCGGCAAAAGCTGGATCTGACTTAGCGAAGACCCGATTTGCCGGAAATACCGTGTCACCTTGGTCACCCGATTGCATCTCTGGGCTTAGAGTGAGGCCCACGATGACAAGAAATACAACGATTGCAGCGGCTCTTGGCGCGGTGTCCGTGGTGGCGATGGCGCAAGGACCCGGGCGCGGGCACATGATGATGATGGGGCGTCCGCTGCCCGGATCGATTCCATCCGACTCGAATCCAATCACTCCGGCCAAGATCGACCTCGGTCGGATGCTATTCTACGATCCGCGTCTTTCCAAGAACAACGACGTGTCGTGCAACTCCTGCCATGACCTCGGCAGCTACGGAGTGGACGGCAAGAGGGTGTCGACCGGGCACCAGAATCAGCAGGGTGGCCGAAACGCACCCACCGTCTATCACGCGGCGGGGCATATCGCGCAGTTTTGGGACGGACGGGCACTCGATGTTGAGGAACAGGCCAAGGGGCCCGTACTGAATCCGGTAGAGATGGCGATGGCGTCCGGGCGCGAAGTGGAGGACCGGCTGCAAGCCATCCCGGGCTACTTGGCAGCTTTTCAGCTGGCGTTCCCGGGGGAAACCACGCCGGTCACCTTCAATAACATGGCAATGGCGATCGGCGCTTTCGAACGAAAGCTGGTAACGCCTGCACGCTGGGATCGATTCCTGGAAGGTGACCGTAGCGTCCTCACGGGCGAAGAAATGCAGGGGCGCCACGAATTCATGCACAACGGCTGCGCCGCGTGTCACAGCGGAACCTATGTTGGCGGCGGGCT
>JAYTKJ010000527.1:0-10804 GCA_043730365.1 Acidobacteriota bacterium
ACGCCGGGAAAGACGGGATTGCCAGGGAAATGGCCCATAAAGCAAGGCTCGTTGATGGTGACGTTCTTGATGCCGACGGTCTTGGTTTCGTCCATCGACTCAATTCGGTCAACCAGCAGAAAAGGATATCGATGCGGAAGCACATCAAGGATACCCTGAATATCGAGGAAGGGCATGAGAAGCTGTCATTATAACAGCCACGCGCCTATGGACACTTCGAAAATCACCGCTTTCCTCCGGGATCTTGTTGAATGCGAATCGCCGAGCGACGATCCGGCGGCAATTGCCCGGTTCACATCGTTGTTCGCCGATCGCGTCGGTGATATCGCCACCTGCCGGATGGTTGGCACTCATTTGCAATGCGAGTTCAATCTTCCGGGGCCGCGCCGCCGGAAGCCGGGCCAGATTTTTGCGCTGGGGCACAGCGATACCGTCTGGCCGATGGGCACGCTGCGGCAGATGCCTTGGCGTGAGGAGAAAGGACGCTTGTGGGGACCGGGCGTGCTCGACATGAAAGCCGGCCTCGCGTTCTTCGTCTTCGCTATGCGCGCTTTGCGCGAAGCGGATCAGCCGGTAGCGCGCAAGGTGATGCTGCAGCTCAATTCGGATGAAGAGGTGGGGAGCCATTCATCGCGCACGCTCACCGAGCGGGAAGCAAAGAAGAGCACCGCCGTGTTGGTGCTCGAGCCGGGTACGGGGCTCGCAGGCAAACTGAAGACCGCGCGGAAGGGCGTGGGCGGGTTTCGCGTCACCGCTCACGGTAAGTCATCGCATGCAGGCGTGGACTTCGCCGCCGGCGCCAGCGCGATCGACGAACTGGCCTACCAGATCGAGAAAATCCGCACCTTTACCAACCTCGCGCGCGGCATCACGGTGAGCACCGGCATCATCGCCGGCGGCACGCGCACCAACGTGGTGGCTGCCGAAGCGCACGCCGAGATCGATTTCCGCATTCCTCGCCTGGGGGACTATACCGCACTCCTGCGCAGGTTCGCCGCTTTGCGTCCGCGCGACAAGCGCTGCCGTCTTGAAGTTACTGGCGATCTCAATCGCCCGCCCATGGAGCGAACCCGCGAGATCGCCGCGCTGTTCAAGACCGCGCAGCGCCTGGCCGCGGAACTCGGCGTGAAGCTCGAAGAATCGGCTACCGGTGGAGGCTCGGACGGCAACTTCACCGCCGCGCTAGGCGTACCCACACTCGATGGACTCGGCGCGGTGGGCGAAGGCGCGCATGCTCTGCACGAAAGCATTCTGGTGGATCGCATTGCGGACCGGACGGCGCTGCTGGCCAAACTCGTGCTGGCGGTCTAAGTTTCCAGGTAAAGTGTGCCGGCGTTTACCGGTCTCCCCGTGAGGCCAGCGCCGTATCCAACAGGTTCGTCGATTCGCCCCAGATCACGTTGAAGCCGCTCGTGCCGCCTTCTCCCCAGATGACATTGGTTCCTTCCACCATCGTGAAGCCACTAGTGGAGTCACCCCAGATCACGTTGGTTCCCCAGATTACGTTTTCGCCCCAGATCACGTTGGTTCCGTTCAGCCAGGAAGAGGTCAGCTTAACGGTATTGGTGGTCGTATTGAGGACTGCCTTGGGCGAAAGCGCCACTCGGCTGGAGGTGTTGGTGTCGTTCAAAGCCGCGGCGATATCGACGTAGCCGGCGCCTACCGTGAAGATATCGCTTTGGCTGACGTAGGTGACGCCGGTAACCGGATCGGTGGCTGTCGACTGCCAAGGAAACGTCTTCGTTGCCGTGCGCATCAGGCGTGCCTTGATCTGATTGGGTGTAAGAGTTGAGCTCTTCTGGAGCATCAGCGCGACCGCGCCGCTCACCATCGGAGTGGCCATGCTGGTTCCGCTGAGGGTGAAATAGTCGGAGGATGTTTGGTTATTGTTGGCGGTTAGGTAGTAGCTCTTCATCACTTCGTTCCCCGCGTACAGAGTGCGCAGAGTGCTGCCGGCGACATTGGCGGAGATGATTAGATTCCCCGGTGCTACCACGTCGGGCTTGACGATGTGATCGATCGCCGTCGGGCCCTTGGAGCTGTACGAGGCGATCACATCATCGGCGCGCGTGTTCGTTTTAAGGTCCCGTAAGGCGCCCACGGTGATGACATAGGGATCGTTGCCGGGTGAGGCGATCGTGCCGTAACCCTTGTTCCCGCTCCAGTTATCGCGGCCGCCATTGCCGGCGGCGGCCATCACGACGATGCCCGCGTTGTAGGCCGCTTCCACGGCTTGGCACAGCGGGTCCAGGGTATAGCTCTCGTAGACGAATCGCCCCAACGAGAGATTGATGACCTTGATGTTATAGGTGCTCTTCAGAGCGATCGCACGGTCAATCGCCGCGATCAACTGCGAGTCCGTGCCAATGCCATAACCGTTCAATACCTTGAGGTTCACAATCTTGGCGCCGGGCGCGATCCCGCGGAACGTTCGGGTGGCAGTGTTGCCGGATGACGCCGAGGCGTTGCCCGCGGCAATGAGGGCCACGTGTGTACCGTGCCCGAACGTGTCGGCCGTGGAAGTAGTGAAGGGCACGAAGTTTTCATAGCGAGGACGCGGCCAATCAAATCCGGATGCGATCCATTCACACCGCTGTCGATCACTGCGATGCCGATATTGGTTCCCACCCAGCCGGAGGAGAACGCCGACGGTGCGTTCATTGCCGGATTGGCGTAGTCAAGCGAGCCTTTGATCTCCCGGTCCGGAGACGCATAGTCCTCTCTTTACAGTCTCACCGGCGCCAGCGTGGCAGACCGCGCGGCCAACACCGACGTCCTTTAACACGTTCACATGTTGCTTCTTGAGCGCACCGCCTTTCACCTTCACTTTGTCAAGCATGGCAGCAGTCGGAGCGGCCTTGAATTGGACGATCGCGTCCACCGAAGTCCCGCTGGGAACGTTGGCCAAGTCTTTGGACAATTGCCCGCCAAACGCGGGCGCGGCTAGAAAAGCCGCAGCCAGAGCGGCGATCTTGATCCGGTGACGAAAGAATTGAGGTTTCATTTTTGCTTTCCCCATGTTTGGGTGCGCCTCTTCGTAAGCAGCTTCGGGACCAGAACCTAAACTATTCATTTATAGGGTTTTTCGCGTTGTGGACATGACAATTTTGTCCGGACTGTGGACAAACTGGCAAGACAACTTGCCCGCCAATGAGGGGGGTGAGCGGTCCCCTGCCTCGCCTTCGGGGACAATTCAAAAGCGCAGACGAGGCCGATGGTTGGAGTCACCGGGGAGCCCGGGTCAAGTACACAGAGATACAGCAGGCACCGCTCGCGACCGGACAGATTATCCCGACAAACTGTCTGAGCAACCGGCCAAGGCGTCCGGACCGCAGCGATGAACCGCCCGCATAGTGTGCTGGTTTCAAGCACTTGCGCGCTTCTGCGAATTGGCCTTTCTCTTGCATACTTTAGTCACGTCGACTGAACCGGACCGGCTAGTACCCTGGCAGGGCGGGCAAAAGAGAGGCACCTTAATGAGGAAGACAACGCAAATTCTGTTGGTCGCGGCTGCGTCGCTGGCCCAAGCTTGGGCGGGAGATAAGGTTGCGGCTGATCTGGCGCGGTCCGCTGGTACTGTCGAAGTGCTCGTGCAATACAAGTCGGCCCCCGGGGCAGTAGCGGAGGCGGGGATTCGCCAACGGGGCGGATCTGTGACAGCGACGTTTGCGAAATCAAAGACGCTGGCCGCCTCAATCGCCGCCAGCGCGCTCGCCGGCTTGGCTGCGGATCCGGATGTCCTGTACGTCTCGCCCAACCGGACCGTCTCGGCTCGCCTCGATTACGCAATGCCTACGATTGGCGCCGATGTGGCTGCCTCATACGGCTTGACCGGCGAAGGAATCGGCGTCGCCATTGTCGACAGCGGTATCGATAATCACTGGGACCTGACCAACAATGTCGCCGGCAGCTACGCACTTAAGAAGAGCCGAATCGTCTACGCGGAATCATTCGTGCCGGGTGAGATGGGCAAAAACGCCGGCGCGGTCAAGGACGCCTTCGGCCACGGTACCCTGGTGGCCGGCATTGCGAGCGGCACCGGATGGTCTTCCACCGGGACAATCTATACCAAGACATTCCGAGGCGTTGCCCCGCGGGTCAACCTGATCAGTCTCCGCGCGCTGGACGCCACGGGTAAAGGGACCGACACTGCCGTGATCGCGGCGATTCAACGCGCCATCGAACTCAAGACCACCTTCAACATTCGCGTGCTGAACCTGTCGCTGGGCCGCCCCGTATTCGAAAGCTTCACCAAGGACCCTCTTTGCCAGGCTGTCGAAGCCGCGTGGCGCGCCGGGATTGTGGTGGTGGTGGCGGCGGGTAACGACGGCCGCAACAACAGCGCTGGCACCGCCGGTTACGGGACAATCGACTCGCCCGGCAACGATCCGTTGGTGATCACCGTCGGCGCGATGAAGACTTCGAGCACTCCCTATCGCGCCGATGACCGGATTGCCTCCTACAGCTCGAAGGGCCCGACCGCGATCGACCATGTCGTGAAGCCTGACCTGGTGGCGCCGGGTAACCGGATCGTGTCGCTCGCCTCGGCCGTGAAGTCGTCGCTGTCGAACACTTATCCCACCAATAACGTCAAATACAGCGAATATCAAATAGGCGGCAATCCGACCCCTTCCTATGTTTACTACCGGTTGAGCGGTACCAGCATGGCCGCGCCCATGGTGAGCGGCGCAGCCGCGTTGTTGCTGCAGAAGACCCCTTCGCTGACTCCGGATCAAGTGAAAGCGCGCTTGATGAAAACAGCCTCGAAGGCTTTCCCGTCCACCAGCAACGCTACGGATCCCCTGACCGGCGAGACTTTCTATAGTCAGTACGATATCTTCACGGTGGGCGCCGGGTACCTCGACATTACGGCCGCGCTGAACAACACCGATCTTGCCGCCGGTTCGGCGCGCTCTCCGGTCGCGGTTTACAACGCAACGACGGGCGAGGCGAAACTTGTTGACGGCTCCTCGGTAATCTGGCGCGACTCCGTCATCTGGGGTGATTCAGTAATCTGGGCCGACTCCGTGATTTGGGGCACCGGCGTTATCAGCGGCACCTCGGTCATCTGGGGCACGAGCAGCCTTAAAGGTTCCAGTGTCATCTGGGGTGATTCAGTGATCTGGGGCGACTCGGTGATTTGGGGCGACAACAGCAAGACTTCGGCCCTTGGCAGCACTTGGATCTCGATTGCGCTGAACGGAGAGAATTAGGCGACTCGAGTCCTTAGGGCTGGCCGGGTCATGTTCCAATGCGCCACGCGATCTGGCGAAGCATCCCCAGCAGTACCTCGGCGTCGGCATCAAGCAGGTCCATCCGCCGCAAAAGCCTGCGCAGCTTCAAGCGCGTGGTCCCGGCGGTCTTGGGTTGCGTGTAGCCTGATGTCTCAAGGAGGCTGAAGAGCCGCTCCTCAAGGCGGTCAAGCTCGGAAGCGGCAATGGGGCGAGCCTCTTTCGGTTTCGTCGGGCTGGCCCTCACGTCGCGATTCAGCTCATAGGCGCACACCGCGACGGCCTGCCCCAGGTTCATCGACTCATGCTCGTTGCGCGTGGGTATCCGCAGCAGCCAATGGCAAAGACTCAGGTCATCATTGGAGAGCCCCGTCTTCTCGGACCCGAACAGCAGCGCCACTTGCCCGGGCTCCTTGCGAATGAGCCGTGCCCCATACTCCAGGCGCCGCACGGGCAGCTTCAACAACCGGCTTCCCACTGATGCCGTGCCCACCACCAGCGCGCAGTCAGCCACGGCCTCCTGCACAGTGTCCAGCACACGCGCCGTAGCCATCAATCCCTTGCCGCCCATGGCGGATTTGGCGTCGCGCCACCCTGCGTCATAGGGTTGTACCATCACCAGGTCCGTGAACCCGAAGTTACTCAGCGCCCGCACCGCCGCACCGATATTCAGCGGATTGCGCGTGCCCACCAAAACAACGCGGACCACGCCGGACTACCTCACGTGCGCGTCTTCCAGGTAGGTATAGCCGTACAGGCCATCCTCGTAGAAACGCAGGAGCCGGCCAGACTCCTCATAGCCCATCTTGCCTTCGCGCACGGCCCGCTCCACATCGCCGCGGAACTGGTCCAGCAGCGCGCGGGCGTTGAACTGCACATAGTCCAGCACTTCGGCCACGGTGTCGCCGCGGATCACCGTATCCAGCACCACTTCGCCCGCCTCGTTCAGGCTGACGTGCACGGCATTGGTATCGCCGAAAAGATTGTGCAGGTCACCGAGGATCTCCTGATAGGCGCCCACCAGGAACGTGCCGAGGAAGTAAGGTTGATCGTTGAACGTATGCAGCGCCAGGGTCTTCTTGACGTCGCGCCGGTCAATGAACTGATCCACCTTACCGTCCGAGTCACAGGAAATATCGCCCAGCACGGCGTTCTGCGTCGGCTGCTCATTCAGCCGGTGGATCGGCATGATCGGGAAGAGCTGCTTGATCGCCCAGCTATCGGGCATGCTCTGGAACAGTGAAAAATTGCAGAAGTAGGTATCCGACAACAGCGCGTCGAGATTCTCCAGCTCTTCCGGCTTTTCGTCCATCTCCTTGAGCATGCGGAAAATCTTGTGGCAGATGGCCCAGAAAAGATTTTCGGCCTGGCTCCGTTGATCAAGTGGCAGATACCCGAGACTGAACAGATTGAGTGACGAATCGAGCGCCTGTTGCGCGTCGTGATAGGACTCCAGCAGATTCCTCTTGCTCAGGCTCTTGTAGGTGTCCATCATGTCGATCAGCGGCTGCTCGGCCTCGCTGCTCACCGGCGTCGGCTCTTCGTGCTCACCCACGCTGCTGACGCCCAGGACATTAAAGACCAGCACGCTGTGATAGGCGGCCACCGCGCGCCCGCTCTCGGTGATGATGTTCGGATGCGGCACACTGGACTCGTCGCACACGCTCTGGATGTGATAGACGACGTCGTTGGCGTATTCCTGCAACGTGTAGTTGACGCTGGACTCAAAGTCAGTCTGCGAACCGTCGTAATCAATGCCCAGCCCGCCGCCCACGTCGAGCGACTGGAGACCTGCGCCCAGCCGGCGCAACTCCACGTAGATCCGCGCCGCCTCGGTCACCGCGCCTTTCACCTGGCGGATGTTGGTGATCTGGCTGCCGAGATGGAAGTGCAGCAACTGCAGCGTGTCTTCCATGCCAAGGGCCTTGAGCCGTTCCAGCGCGCGTAGCGTCTCGCTCACCGTGAGCCCGAACTTGGAACGGAACCCGCCCGAGGATTTCCACCGCCCGGATCCACGGCTGGCCAGCTTCAAACGAATGCCGATCACCGGACGCACGCCGAGACGCTGCGAGTGCTCCAGGATCAAGTCCAGCTCCGTGTATTTTTCGACGATCGGAATGATCTGCCGGCCCACCTTTTTGGCCAGCATCACCATCTCGATGTACTCGTCGTCCTTGAAGCCGTTGCACATGATCGGCGTGTCGTTGTCGGCGACAGCCATCACGGCCAGCAACTCGGGCTTGGAGCCGGCCTCGAGGCCGAACTTGAACTCTTTGCCGTAGCGGAATACTTCCTCCACCACGTGGCGTTGCTGGTTTACCTTGATCGGAAACACCAGCGAATACTGGCCCTGGTAGTTGTGCTCGCGAATCGCGTCGGCAAAAGCGCCGTGCAACTCGCCCAGCCGGTGCTTGAGCATTTCGCCGAAGCGGATCAGGATGGGCGGATTGATGCCGCGCAGCACCAGCGTGTCGACCAACTCCTTGAGATCGATGCGGCGCTGCGGATTTTTGTCCGGATGCACCCAGACATTTCCGTTGGGCCCGATGGAGAAATACCCTTTGCCCCAGCGGTCTATATCATAGCGGTCCTTGGCATCGTTGATGGTCCAGCGTTCGCCGGCCTCAAACAAGACTGATTCACTCGGGCTCTTGGTTGCCAATTTTCGCTTTCGTAGACCTCCGAAACTTCAAGTGTCCTTCGAAACCCACCCGGGGGGCAAGTAGAATCTGAAGTGTGCGTTGCTTTGTCTTTGTAACAATCCTTTCATTCGCAAGGCTCGGGGCGGCCACGGCCGTGCTGGACTGCATCGGAGACGCGGCATCTGCCCGGGGGGGCACCGGCTGGCGGGGGGCCGAGAGGACGCTCGCGCTCGACACGCCGCGCAAGGTGGTGGCGATTCAGTTTCGCTCGACGTCACTGAAGGGTTGGCGCGCCACGAGCGCCAAATTGGTGGTGCATCTTGAAAGCGGGCGCTGCGACGGGCCGCTGCGGGCCGGCTACCTGGCCAAGTTCCAAGAGGCCGCGCGCGCGTTGCCCAATTCCCCGGTGCTTACCGTGGACGCGCCCTGTACCGAAGCCGGCGCGGGCTGGTGGCAGATCGATCTCCCGGCCGCGCTGGCGCAGCGTTTGATTGACGAACCCAACGGCGCAATTCTACTGGCGAGTCCGGCCGCCAGGCGCGGGGGACCGGTATTGAGTTCGCGCGAGACCATGGCCTTCACGCCTCGGCTCTTGGTGGAGGGTTTGGCGCCGTAGCGAAAGGCAGGGCGGCAATTTCACAGGTGTGCGCCGGGTTCTCTCTGTCTGCAGCCATCGACGCGTGATTCCAATTGCGTTTTGAAGAGTTGGCCCCATTCCTGCAAGCGGCACTGCAGTGCGAACGCTCCTGGGCCTCCTGCTCCTCGCTCAAGACACGACCATCATCCGCGACAGCGTTTGGCTGGTGCATGTGGACGCTGAGGTGCGTCAAGGGGACCGAATCGGGGATGGTCTGACGCACGACAGCTTTCAAGTCACCGACAATGGCAAGGAAGCACCGATCGTGAACTTCGGCCACGGGGAAGAATCACTCGATGTGATATTGCTCTTCGACACCCGGGAAAACATGCGCCCCGCCGTCAAGCGTGCAGCCGACGCGACGAATACGGCCTTTCGCGAATTGCGCCGGGGCGACCGCGTCGCGGTCATGGCGTTTGACTGCCAGACCGATCTGATTGCCGATTTCAGCGGGGATTTTGGCGCAGCGGAACGGGCTATTCGTGAGCGTGTATTGGCGCGTGAATTCAAGACTCGCCCTGGGAGTTGTGGGATTCTCGGACCCTTGCGCGACGCGGCCCGGCATTTTCGGAAACAGCCAAGCCGTCAACGCCGCCGGGCTCTCCTCGTCATCACTCACGACAAAGGCGCCCAACCAAGCCCTTGGCTGCACGCGATATGGTCAGCGATCTCTGGGCCGCCGATGTGGTGGTGCTCGGCTTGATCGTCCCCACCGCCGGTGTGCACTTCAGCATTGGCCCACCCTATCGCGGAGCACGCTATGCGGCTGACCAAACGGGCGGGGACACTCTCGAAACCGGCGAAGCCGCGGGCGGGTTGCAGGAGATGATTCGGCGCCTGCGTTCCCGCTACAGCCTCTACTACTCCATGCCGGAGGGGAAGCCAGGAGAATGGCGAAGGATACGGGTGCAACTGACCAAACAGGCTGCCAAACGCTATCTAGGAGCGACGGTACGCGCCCGAACCGGATACGTATCAACGGCGCACGATTAGGTCCGGCGATACGAGGCAGCCACGCGCTTGACGGCGTCCTCGTTCACGCTGATCGAGCCGCCGTCCTTCAACTGCTTGACCAAGCCTTCTTCAAAGAGATCGCGCCGCTCGCGCAACTTGCGTTCACGGATCATCGAAACGATGCCCGAGCGATCTTTCTCCAGGCCAGCCGGATCGGCAGGATTGCGGGCCGTGATTTTCCAGAAGTAGATCGCCGAGCCGATGCGGAACCGGCTGGCCACAAAGCCGATCGGGTTGATGAACGGTTGTTCGCCGAAGAAGGCGCCGGTCAGATTCGGCATTTGGCCGCTGCGGTTGAAGTCGCCCGAGTCTACAATCTTCACGCCTAGTTCGGCGGCGGCCTTACGCAGATCGTTGCCGTTGGCCTTGAGCTTGGCCTCCAGAGCGGCGGCGGTTGTTTCCAAGGCTTTCGCCGCCTTGCTGTCCACCACGGCGGCTTTCACAGCGTCTTCGACTTCGTTCAACTCACCCGGCCGCGTCGATGAGACGTTGTCGGCGACGGCGAACACCATGCGGCTCTTGGGTAGTTCGAGTGGCTCGCTCACCCCGCCCTTCATCAGCGCGCCAACCGCCATGTTCAACTCCTGCGAACGGCCGATGCCGCCAGGAAACTCACCCGTGCCCGTCCACTTCTCGAGACGCACCAATTCCAGTCCATACTTCTGCGCGATCTGGGCCGCCTGGCCGGGAGCCTTGACGAGTTCAGCATGAGCCTGCTCCACAATCTGCGGGATCTTGTCGCCCAACTGGCGCTTGCGGTAGTCGGACGTGAGTTCAGCCTTTACTTCTTCAAACGGCTT
This sequence comes from Acidobacteriota bacterium, assembly GCA_043730365.1. Classification (GTDB taxonomy): domain Bacteria; phylum Acidobacteriota; class Terriglobia; order Bryobacterales; family Bryobacteraceae; genus VFZP01. The sequence continues at coordinate 10,325 of JAYTKJ010000527.1, forward strand.
GGTGCGCGCCAAATCCTTTTCGATCGTTTGAATGATGTGGTATCCAAATTGCGACTTCACCAGCGCGCTGGTCTCGCCCGGCTTCAGGGCGTACGCGGCGGCCTCGTAGGCTTTGTCCAACTGGCCGCGCGGATAAAAATCGAGTTCTCCGCCCTTGGAGCCGGATCCGGGGTCGTCTGAATTCTTCTTGGCGAGTTCGGCGAAGCTGCCGCCGGCCTTGACCTGGTTCAGCAGGTCCTGAGCCTTGGCCTTCGCTTTAGCGTCATCTTCCTTGGAAGTCCGCTCGTCTGACTTCACCAGGATGTGGCGGGTCTTGACGCGATCCTGCGTCTTGAACTGCTCAAGGCGCGCCTGATACATCTTCTTCAGCTCTTCGTCGGGGAGGGAAAGCGAAGCGCCCATCTTCTCGGCGTCGGCAAGCAACAGCGCACCGGTCAACTGCGGCGGCACGACGTAGCGCGCCTTGTTCGCCTTGTGCTC